>NZ_AZXX01000091.1:0-8273 GCF_000512995.1 Lachnoanaerobaculum sp. MSX33
AATACCTATGAAAGTAAATGTATTGCTGTTTGACAGAAATTAAATTTATATAAATATATGAATAAATGTTTTGATGGGTTGATTTTCAACTCATTTTTACTTTTAAAATCTTGAATTATTATCAAATTATTAAGACGTACTATAAAAATTGTAAGTTCATTTTGCAAATGAAACATTGTACAATTACAGTGTTAAGAAAATCGGTTTGAACTGTGATAATAAATATCTAAATATCTTTAAAGTTTAAAACTAAAATTCAAATTGATATGGAGGTTTGTCTATGAAAAAATCAATTATTTTGGCAAGTGTCTTAGCTGTCAGTGTTTTAGCTGCCGGATGTGGAAAAGGCGACGATAAGACAGAAAGCAAAGAAAGCAGCAGTGCTGTAGTTGAATCATCAAAGGAAGAAACTACTGCAGAGACTACAAAAGCTGAGAGTAAGGTGAATGAGGATGAATTAAAAGTCCCAGGGTATGCACTTGGAGAGATTCCTGAGGTTCCGGTTGTAGTATTGCCTCCACTTGGTATAAATGAGAATGCTGATGCAAAAATAAAAATGGACGCTACAAAAAGCCTTTCATCAGTGCCCGGTATTACAGTAACACCTGTTAAAGTTGAAAATGACCAGATTATAAGAGGTACAACCTCGGTGCAGGTGGGTGAAAACGGTTCCGGACAGTATGTGGACGGAAATACTACGGTTCAGACCGAAGGAGACGGTTCCGGACAATACATTGACAGTGAAAAAGGAATTACTATACAAAGAGAAACCGACGGATCGGGACAATACTTGGATTCTAATAAAGGAATTACATTGCAAGTGGAAGCAGACGGATCCGGAAATTATTCAGATAACAGATATGGTATACATTTGATGGTAGATGCAGACGGAACAGGTTTGTATACCAAGTCGGAAACCAATTTAAGTATATCTGTAGATACTCAGTATGTAATATACAGAGATCAAAATATGGATATTGAAGTAAACGGTGACGGATCGGGAAGCTATAAGAACAAGAAAACAGGTCTCGGAATAGAGAATGACGGTAAGGGAAAAGCGGTTATTACAGTTAAGGGTAAAGAGAAGGAAGTTGATGCAAAGCCGTTGGTTTTCTCATATAAACTGCCTTTACTCAGTGCGGTTCCTGCAGTGCCTGCAATAGAGGCAAACAGTATAATGATAACTCTGGATTCAGGAGTATTGTTTGATGTTGACAAATATAATATCAGACCTGATGCGGAGGAAACTCTAAATAATCTTGCAAAGATTTTAATAGAGGCAAATATAACCGATTTTGAAATAGACGGACATACCGACTCCGATGCGGATGATGCACATAACCAGACACTGTCAGAGAATCGTGCAAATTCTGTAAAGAGCTACTTACAATCTGCAGGTGTTACTGCCAATATTACTACAAACGGATATGGAGAAAGCAGACCGGTGGCAACAAATGAGACAGCTGAAGGAAAACAGTTGAATCGACGTGTAGAAATTATTATTCCGGTACTGTAAAGTTTGAGGCGTATGGTTAGACCATATGTCTTATTTTCTTGTTCAAACATTATAAATATAGTATTATAAGTATCGGTCTTAACATTAAGATCACCTTTACAAGGCATTTTTATAGTACAGCATTTTATATATTATATAAGTATAAAATATTTGGGAGGCTGTTATGAAGCATATCGTAGTTGATTTGGAAATGAACAAAGTTGGAAAAGAGCATAGAAATCTTGGATGTACTATGGAGACTATTGAAATAGGTGCTATAATGTTGGATGAAAACTTTTAGGAGATATCATCATTCAGAACCTATGTAAAACCTGAGTACAATACAAGAATTACATCAATAGTGAGGGACCTGACAGGAATTACCTACGATATGGTTATAAATGCACCTAAATTTGACGATGCAATAAAGATGTTTTCAAACCGGTGTCTTGGTGTAGATGATGCAAGAAATACAGCAAAGCTTTTCCATATTTTTAAAGATCGTGAACTGTTTGATAATACACTAAGTAAGATAGCGGAAGCTATGAGGCCTACAGATTTTGGAACATCTCTAGGCAGTCTGTTTGATTTGTCAAGTTTTGCTGTTGCATAATATTAGTGATGCCTACAGGTCTGAAACCTGATACAAGTTTTCTTGTAAGAGGATTCAGACCTTTTTGTGATTAAAGAAGGATGGACAAATGGAATTAAAGGAGCTGTTAGATTATATAAAAGAAAAACATAATATTGAAGAGTCCGACAGATGGGATAGCTCTTTAACTATGTCAAGACTGTGCCATCCTTTAACGGGAAAGATGATTGCGCTTCTTATAAAGGAGTGGAATTCCGATACCGGAAGATGGATGGAACATTGTGATTTGAAATATGAAGCAAGTTTATCTGACAGGATAAAAGAGTATATAGTTGATCCTTTGCGTATGCATGGTAGTAGTTGGATAGGCATATCATTTAATGATAAAACTGATAGAGATTATATATTTGAATTATTTGATAATGCGATATTGCAAGGCAATCCGTCTAAAGACACAGCTTTATCAGATACAGGTAAAAGTAAAACTGTATATACGGATACGCCTTTACCATTTGCAAAAGGGAGTGATTTTCTAAAGAAAAAGGAGTGTATCCCGGAGAAAATCACTGAAATGAGAAAACTGTATAGATATGATGATTATTCCGGACAATTAAGAGCTAGAAACTTCTATAGGCAGGCCAAGTTTATGGAAGATTATGAGGATGATTATCATGGGCAGGTATGTGATATTTCGGGTTATTTTACTACATACCATGATTTGAGTGATAAACAATTGAGAACTTATTTCACATGGAGAACTGAAGTTAGGAACGGCGTATATAACAAAACCTTTACATCCTTTATTTACCTATATATCTATGAGCTTCTTTGCGGTATAGGCAGTTCTTCATCTGTTGAGAGTTTGAATAAACTTAAAGAATTTGAAGAAAAATTTATAGAAGGCGGTTTTTAGAAGATAATACACAGATAAAAAGGAATTTACACAGATGGTATTTTGAGTATTCACTTGTTAAAGCTTTTCCGGTGGATGAGGTAAAAAAATATATTGATAAAGAGATATTAGACAGAGATCATGCACTTGAAATTTTGAAAAAATCCGAAGATTATGAAGATATGGAAATATTTGATGCCATATGTTTTTTTGCCGGTAAGAGATTTTTAAATTCCGTAAGTATTAAAAAGGAAAGAGAGAAAAGTATAATTATATATGCCTATGTGTGGAAATATATATTAAAGAGCGGAAATATTGACGGCAAAAGTATATTTACACATTGCTTTGGGAGGCTGCAAAACAGAAGCATATATCCGTTATTAAATGCGGTTTATTGGAATGATAAAACAGAGGAAGATGCAGAATATATAGTAAACGGGGTGAGGTCTTATCATTGCAAAACAGGCAGGTGGAAGGAAAAATCTTATATAAGAGCATACTTTAATAAGAAGAAACTTGCATCTATAGTCCATGAAATTGACAGATTGATCAGAGATGAATTTAAGCTTGGATATTATTTGAAACCAAGTATTGAAGATACCCGGATTGCCACCATTATTGTATCTGCATTTAACGAAGCTCTTAAGAAAATAAAACACAATGAAAGAAACCTGATAAATATAGACTTTTCTGCATTAAAAAAGATTCGAAACGATGCGGAAATTACAAAGACAAGTTTGCTTGTAGATGAAGATTGTATACATTCTCAGGTGATAAATACAGATATAGTTGAAAAGGCTGATATACAAAATACTATCGAAAAGAATTCTATAAAATATAATGACGGTAATCAGAGTAAATCAGAAAACTTAGATTTTGATAAACCGCCGGAAATATCAGATAATATAAATTTAAAGATCCTAAAGTTTATTATTGCAGGAAAGGATTATAAAAGTCTGATAAAGTCAAATAATCTGTTTACATCAATTATTACCGACAATATAAATGAGACTTTCTTTGAAGATATAGGTGACAATATATTGGAATGTGAAGGCGATGAAATATATTTGGTAGAGGATTATAGAGAGGATATTTTGAATATCATAGGAGAGATATATGAATGAAGATAAAAAGGTACCTAAGAGAATTGCTCAAACATTGATTAATTCACTTAAGGGAGGTGTGGTTCCAAGAACAGGTTTGCCATATATTACAGTCGGCAGAAAAAACGAGATAGAGGCATTGCTGCATGATGTGGATATAGTGGCAGAAGGTGGTGCTTCATTTAGATTTATTGTAGGTAAATACGGTAGCGGAAAGAGCTTTTTATTACAGACTATAAGAAATTATGTGATGGATAAGGGCTTTATAGTAGCGGATGCGGATCTATCGCCGGAAAGAAGACTGCAGGGAACTAAAGGACAGGGACTTGCGACATATAGAGAGCTTATAGGAAATTTGTCTACAAAAACAAAGCCTGAAGGTGGAGCAATAACATTACTTTTAGACAGATGGATAAATAATATTCAGACTGATTGTATAGAAACAAATGGGGTATTACCGGGAAGCAAAGAACTTTTAGATGAGGTGGATAAGAAAATATACACTGTAATAGCAGGACTTTCAGAGATGGTTCACGGATTTGAGTTCGGCTCACTACTGTCTAAATACTATCATGCCTATATAGACGGGGATGATGAAACAAAGATGAAAATTGTTCGTTGGTTTAGAGGTGAATACAGCAGAAAGACAGATGCAAAAGAAGCACTTGGAGTTAATATAATTATCACAGATGAGGACTGGTATGAGTATTTAAAGCTGTTTGCTATGTTTTTCAGACTTGCGGGTTATAGCGGAATGATGATTATGGTAGATGAACTTGTAAATATATATAAGATACCTAATGCCATCACCAGACAATATAATTATGAAAAGATGCTTACAATGTATAATGACACCTTGCAGGGGAAGGCAAAATATCTCGGAATTATAATGGGTGCAACGCCACAAACATTGGAAGATAAGAGAAGAGGAATATACAGCTATGAGGCTCTTCGTTCAAGACTCTCGGAAGGTAAATTTTCAAAGCCGGGTATGAGAGATCTGCTCTCACCTGTAATAAGGCTTGAAGCACTGACTCCGGAGGAGATGCTTGTACTATGTGAAAAACTCTCAGATATGCATGCCGGACTCTATGGCTATAATAGGAAACTAAGTGATATAGAGTTGGGTGATTTTATAAAACTTGAGTATTACAGAATAGGAGCGACAGAAAATATTACTCCAAGAGAAGTTATAAGGGATTTTATTGAGCTTTTGGATCTTATATATCAAAATCCGGATTTAAAAATAAATGAACTTTTGGAATCTCCCGATTTCTCTTTTGCGAAGTCGGAGGCGGTATCAGATAATGCCGATGAAAATTTTGTGGAGTTTACATTATGAACACGTATGAAAGATATGCCCCTTTTATAAGGGAATATATTTATAATTCGGGATGGCAGATGCTTAGAGGTGTGCAAAATGCTGCTGCAGACGTTTTATTTAATACTGATGAAAACCTGCTTTTAACGGCATCTACAGCTTCGGGAAAAACAGAGGCGGCATTCTTTCCGATATTGACTTTGCTTGAGGAAAATCCTTCAAGCAGTGTGGGAGTACTTTATATAGCACCACTAAAAGCTCTTATAAATGACCAGTTTTCAAGGTCGAATTTTATATGTGAAGAAGCGGATATTAAGGTAACAAGATGGCATGGTGATGTGACTCGGACCGGTAAGAGAAAACTGTTAAAAAAGCCTTCAGGTATTTTACAGATAACACCTGAATCATTGGAATCATTGATGATAAATAAGCATATGGAAATATCGTCTCTTTTTCATGATCTAAGATTTATAGTAATTGATGAAATACACTCTTTGCTGCGAGCAGACAGAGGTTTACAGACATTTTGTCTTATAGAAAGGCTTTGCAAGATGGCAGGATGTAGTCCGAGAAGAGTGGGGCTTTCCGCTACCATAGGAAATCCGAGGCTTGCCGGGAATTTTCTTTCATCCGGAAGCAAGAGAAAAACATTGATACCTGAGTTTGACAGAGGCAAGGAAACCTGGAGATTATCAATGGAACATTTCTTTAATACAGAGCCGCAGGCTGCCTGTTATGAGTATACAGCAAAGGAGCTAAAAACCGGGTACGCACCGAAAGGTGCAAATCCCGGACTTGCTTATATATTTGAACATACAAAAGGGAAAAAGTGTCTCGTATTTACAAACTCAAGAGAAGAATGTGAGATTGTATGCCAACAGTTGAGACAGTATTGTGAAGCAAATCACGAATCCGACAGATTTTTAATACATCACGGCAATCTCTCCGCTTCATATAGAGAGAGTGCGGAAGAGGAGATGAAGGATGACGATTCATTGATATCAATATGTGCTACTGCGACACTTGAATTGGGAATTGATATAGGAAGACTTGAGAGAGCATTTCAAATAGATGCTCCTTTTACAGTATCCGGATTTTTGCAAAGACTTGGAAGAACAGGAAGGAGAGGAGCACCTTCGGAAATGTGGTTTGTGATGAGGGAAGATCATCCGGAGCCAAGAGCAATGATGCCTGAAATGATACCATGGTATCTTATACAGGGTATAGCTTTGGTACAGCTCTATGTGGAAGAAAAATTTGTGGAGCCTCCAAGGCTTGACAGACTCCCATACAGTTTGCTCTACCATCAGACGATGAGCACATTAGCTTCAATGGGAGAAATGACACCTGCCGAATTGGCTTCAAGAGTCCTTAGCCTGTCTGCATTTAGAAGAATAAGTCGAGATGATTTTAGGCTTTTGTTACTCCATTTGTTGAAAACGGATCATATAAACAGGACTGAAAACGGTGGACTTATAGTGGGGATTTCGGGTGAAAGAATTGTAAATAACTATAAATTTTATGCTGTTTTTCAGGAGAATATAGAATATTCAGTACGAACGGATTCACAGGAACTTGGAACTGTTGTGAGACCGCCGGAAAGAGGCGGTAAGGTTGCAATTGCAGGCAGAGTGTGGGTTGTGGAGGAAGTAGATCATAAAAGAAGAGTAGTATATGTAAGTTTGGTAAAGGGAAATATTCCGGCTTATTTTGGAGATGTGCCGGGAGACATACATACTCATGTACTGGAGAAAATGAAAGAGGTACTCAGCTCATCAGATACATATATGTATTTGATGAGTCATGGTAGATGCAGACTGGCACAAGCCAGAGATTGCTTTAAAAAGGCTGAGTTGTCAAATAAGCCGCTTATACATCTTGGTGGAAATATGTGGGCTTTATTTCCGTGGCTTGGAAGTTATGCGTTTTTGGCACTTGAGAGATTTTTAAAGGTACATTGTGCAAAAGAACTTGGACTTAAAGGTTTAAATCCCTCAAGGCCGTATTTTATACAATTTACTATGAATGTAAGTGAAAAAGAATTCTATAAGATAGTAAGTGAAAAAGCGGCAGAGGAAATAGATCCTATGTCTTTGGTTTATGAAAAGGAAGTACCTGTATTTGAAAAATATGATGAATTTGTTCCTGAAGAACTTGTAAGAAAGGGTTTTGCCTATGGAGTACTGGATATAGAGGGAATGAGAGATCGGGTAATAGGTTGGAAGGATAAAGTAATTTGATGAAATACTGCAAGTGATGGAATATAAATATAATTTATGGCTTTTAATATAAAAAAATGTTATCTTAATATAAAGTAATAAAAGGCGGATATAATAATGATAAAAGCAGTTTTATTTGATATGGACGGTCTGATGTTTGACACAGAAAGACTGTATGGAAAAGCATGGCAGAATGCGGCAGTATTACAGGGATGCAAAATAAGTGATGAGGCTATACTTAAGATAAAGGGCGCAAACAGAGCATTGGTATATGAGATTTTGAGAGCTGACGCAGGCGATGAATTTGATATAGAAAAGGGCAGGGATGCCAGAGAGGAATATATTGTTTCTCATATAAGAGAGCATGGATTGACAAAGAAAAAGGGACTTGATAATTTACTTAAATATTTGAAGGAAAACAATATTAAGGCCTGTCTTGCGACATCAACTAAGAGAGAGATAGCAATAAAATATCTTAAAATGGCAAATGTATATGACTATTTTGATGATTTTACCTGTGGTGATGAGATAGAAAACGGTAAGCCGGCACCGGATATATTTTTAAAAGCGGCAAACAAGGTGAAAACGGATATAGGTGAAAGCCTTGTACTGGAAGACTCTGTAAACGGGTTAAATGCCGGAATTGCAGCA
>NZ_AZXX01000092.1:0-117611 GCF_000512995.1 Lachnoanaerobaculum sp. MSX33
GTTTTATTTCAATTTAATATTATTGTGCTTTTGTAGGCTTTGGATAATCATCAAGATTTGGCGTCTTACAGTCGAGGATCATCTGTGCTTCATCATCTGTTAAATCATATCCAAGGAATGTGGAATAAAACTTCTTTACCTCGTCCTTAATGCTGAAATCGGTAAATAAATCAGGATAGAGTATCTGTGCACACCACTGTGGTTGAAGTGCCGCGTCTACACCGTAACGATCCCAAGCAAAAGCTCCCTTAGGATTTGAATATACCTTCTTATTTTTTACAGCTGAAAGATTTGCCCAAGCCGGGTCATTCAATATCTGCTCAACTTGAGCCTGTGGTTTTCCTGTTATAAGTACATCCGGATCCCATGCCAATACCTGTTCAAGGCTGATATTTTTGAGGTTTCCTTCAACTTCTTCGGCTACTGCATTCTTACCGCCTGAGAGCTTAATCCACTCATCAATAATTGTATTTGCACCGTCAAAATTGAGTTCATATACTGAACTTCCATGTGCTACTGAAACTCTTTGGTCATCTGAGAGAGTATCGGTACGTTCTGCAACCCACTTTGTTCTCTCATCAAGATAAGCAACATAATCATCCGCAATCTTAACGGCATCACCGCCTAATACCTCTGCAGTAAGCTTTACAGACTGCTTAAGCTGATCATATGTAGAGAACATACAGTTAATATATGGAATACCTGCCTTTGTAAACATTTCTCTGTAATCCTCATTTGAACCGAATACAACGTCAGGCTTAGCTGCAATTATTTCCTCAAGGTTCATATCTGCTGAAAATTCTGTAGAAGTTGCATTGTAAAAGTTTGGACATATAGCATACATCCACTGGAACTTATCAGGACTTGCACTGGTAATAAGCATACCTTCAGCTCTGTCAAGCATCAAGTCTACTTCATTGTGAGCAAACCAGCTCTCAACATATGTATTAACTTCCATCGGAATTTCAACTTCTACACCCTTCATATCTGTAACAGTTCTTGTACCTGTTTTTTCAGATTTTGAAGCTGTAGTCTCGGCAGCAGTTGTTTCTACTGCGGATGTTGCAGTTGTTTCCTGTGTCTTTGTACTTCCACATGCCGTAATAATAAATGTAGACATTACAGCCGCCAAAAGTGTAGCAATAATTCGATTATTTCTTCTCATAATCTTCCTCCTAAATAATTAATATACTAAAAAGCAAAGTATTACAGTAACGGAATACAGCTTTTTATTATCTTTCCTGAATCTGTTTTTGTTGAGCTGACCTTTACATCAACGCCATAAGCTTTCTTTAAGTTTTCTTCCGTTACTATTTCTTCTACGGTCCCTTCAAGTATCTGCCGGTCCTTTGTAAGCAGAATCACTCTGTCACAGCAAAGAAATGCATGATCCGGATTATGAGTCGTCATAAGAACTCCAAGTCCTGAAGAGGTAAGTTTACTTATACATTGCAAAACATGAACCTGATTACCGAAATCCAGATTTGCTGTAGGTTCATCCATTACAAGTAACTTCGGTTCCTGTGTAAGTGCTCTAGCAATTAAAACCATTTGGCGCTCACCTCCCGATATATGTGTATAAGTCTTATTTCTAAGATATGAAATACCCAGCATTTCCATGGCATTATAAGCCATCTTGTAATCATCTATTCCCGGTGATTCAAATCTTTTCAGATGTGCGGCTCTACCCATTACCACAACATCTTTTACAGAATATGGAAACGGAGGTTCATGTCCCTGTGGAACATAGCCTATATGTTTTGAAAATTCCTTTTCAGTAATTAAAGACTTTGATTTCCCGTCAAGAGCAATTTCACCTTTTATAAGTTTTAAAAATCCTAGTACGGAACGAAAGAGTGTAGTTTTCCCTATTCCGTTAGGACCAAGTATACATACTATTTCTCCCTGTTTTATATGTAGAGATACATTTTCAAGTACAGGAATATTTCCATAACCACAAGAAGCATTTTTTACAGATAATTCCATTATGCGTTCCCCCTTGTTCTGAATAATATGTATATAAAGAACGGTGCGCCTATAAGTGATGTAAGCACTCCAAGAGGTATTTCGTACGCAAGTAGAGTTCGACAGCAATTATCCACAACAAGCATAAACAGAGCACCTGTTAAAAGTGAAAAAGGAATAAGAGTCTTATTATTAGGTCCTGAAATGAATCTGACAAGATGCGGAATCATAAGTCCGACCCATCCGATTGTTCCTGCGATTGATACAACAGAAGCTGTAAGCAAAGTTGCACATATAATGCAAACAATTCTTACTGTAGAAACACTAATTCCCATAGACTTTGCTTCATCCTCGCCGAAAGATAAAAGATTAAGCTTCCATCTAAGTGCCATAATCGGTATTACCCCAAGCACAAAAGGTATAAGGAAGAATAAAATATCTGTATAGCTTACCTTTGCAAGACTTCCCATTAACCAATAAGTCATTGCCGGCAACTGTTCATCTGTATCTGCGAGATATTTTGTAATTGAAACTAAGGCTTGGAAAAGAGTATTTACCGTCATTCCACAAAGGACAAGCAATAAAACTATATTTGTTCCTCTACCTATTGATTTACTTAAAAAATATGAAAGTGCAACAGCAAATATTCCCATAACGAAGGCTGCAATCTGTACCATAAGCGGCCCCATATTAAAAAGCATCATAATACAGGCACCAACACTTGCACCTGCAGATGCACCTAAAATATCAGGTGAAACCATCGGATTTCTAAATAATCCCTGATATGTTGCACCTGAAACCGCAAGAGAGCTTCCTACAAGAATAGCTGCAAATATTCTCGGCATTCGTACAAGCCAAATGACAGTGTCCTCAGGACCTGTCATCCATCTCGGTTCATTCAAAATTATGCCAAAATGTGATAATACCCACCATATACCATGCTGTATTCCGGCAAAGATAGAGCTTAAAACATCTTTAACAGATATATTGTATCGCCCTGAAATAAATGAAAAAATAAATACAGATATAAGCAGGATAGTTATAGTTATAAAGTATATAATTCCTACACGTTTGTCGGCCTTATACTCCGCCATAAACTGTTTATCATATTCCATAAGTTCCTTTGAAATCATATCTTTATCGCTAGAATCTATAAATGTTTTATAACTGCTTAAGTTATTGTTTTTCTTGCCCATATGAATCCCTTTACAATAAATAATCTTGTGATAACTTAACATAAAGCAGGATTTAAGTAAACAAAAAAGCTTATGTATTGGATATTTGTATAATATTTATTGATTATATCAATAAATCAAAAGCTCCATATTTTATAAAACTGTTTTCAAGCCACTTGACATATATTATATTTCTTGTAGAATGTATAAGGTTATTTTTTTAACAAGAATAGGAGAGAAATGTATTTATGAACTTTTCAAATACTACAGCTGAGGTTACACAAAATCTCATAGAGGCCGGTGAAGGCAAAGTAAAACGTCCGCTACACAAAATGATTTTGTTGGGAATCCTTGCAGGTATGCTTATAGGAGCAGGAGCAATGGCAAGCAGTGTAGCGATACACGATATTTCAAATACAGGAATTGCAAGACTTGTAGCAGGATTGGTATTTCCTATAGGTTTTGTAATGATGGTATTGTTTGGCGGTGAACTCTTTACAGGTGCCTGCCTTATGATAATCGGTGTTTTAAAAGGAAAATATAAGGTATCGGATATGATTAGAGTGCTTATCGTTGTATTTATATCTAATCTTATAGGTGGACTTTTATTTGCAATACTGGTAGCTTTCAGTGGGCAGTTCAAATACAGCGACGGCCTGATGGGTGCATTTACAATAAAACTTGCATTGTCAAAAGCAAATATACCTTTTGGTTCCGCACTTATATCAGGTATATTATGTAACTTCTTTGTCTGTCTTGGAGTAGTTATGGCAGGTTTGTCTAAAGACATTTCAGGAAAGGTATTGGCAAGCTTTTTACCTATTATGACTTTTGTAACAGGCGGATTTGAGCACTGTGTTGCAAATATGTTCTATATTCCTGCAGGTATATTTGCCGCCGGTAACAGCAAATATGTGGAAGTAGCTATGACAAAGTATGGAATAACTGCTGAAAAACTTGCAACATTGAATTGGAAAAACTTTTTACTTACAAACGAACTTCCTGTAACAATCGGTAATATAATAGGTGGTATGCTCTTTATCGGAGTTGTAATGTATATTGTTTATAGTAAAGAATGATAGAAGATGATGTTAAAAGGCTGTCACAATATGTGACGGCTTTTTTATATAAGAATATATTTACTGTAAAGGTTTACTTTACTTATAGAAAAGATGTGATAAAGTATTTATATAAACATATCGGAGGTCTTTATGGACGCATTTGAAGAATTGAAAAGAGTTATTACAAACGAAAAATTAGATGATAAAGCTAAAGAATTCTATTTATCCAATATTTCAACTTTGGATAAAAAAAAGCAGCAGGCAATACTTGATCTTTTTATAAAGATGAATAATGCAGGTTTTAAAAATAATATACCTGCCACATACAGTGAAGTTACAGAAAACATCCCACAATTTGCCAGGATGTCGGTTTTTAAGGAAATGCAAAAGATAGTAAGAGATATTGAAGGAAATCTTGAGCTTGCCGATGAATTTTATGAAGATGACAGTGAACTTCTTGACAAATTTAACAATTGCTTCAGTGAGAATGAGGCTCAAAAGTTTTTACAGATTTATACAAAAGCTGTTATATCAAAGTTTTATTCTTTTCTTGAAGAGGGAAACCCAAGGGCGCAAGAAGATGATTTAAACTGGGCCTTACTTGAAACAAAAGCTGACGGAAGTCATAGTGAAAGAATTATTGAGGGCTTTCTTGAAGATGACTTTAATGAAGAAGATTATGATTGGGAGATGGAAGATGAATTTTGATGAGCTGAGCTCAAAATATAAGGAAAAGAATATTGTAAAGCTTTGTAAGAAGCTCTCAAAGAGTTTTGCTCTTACAAGAAGTAAAGATATGACAAATCTATATGAATTGGCTTTTTGGCTTTATATTTACGATTATAAGGATGAGATCTTAAATATATATAATCTTGTAAATATAGATATACCTGAAAATATTGATTTTAATATTTGGACATGGATTTTATCTATATGGGGATTACAGGCTTATATTTATGAAACTGAAAGTGAGATAAACAAAAAAAATGAGATTGTTGCCAATATGAAAAGAGTATATTCCGTCCCTCGTACTAAAGAAGATACACAGGAAAATACTTGGAAATTTTATTTAAAGATTGCCGGCAGACAAACTTTGGAATCAGTATCCTACGAAGCAGAAATTGAAAGAGCAATACAGACTGAAAATAAAAAGGGTGAAGAAGCTTATAGATTTTCAGGACTGTGTAAAATGATTTCATACGGTGTAACAGGCTTTTATCCTCATTTGGTTGAAAACAGAGATAAACTTGAGGAAAGAATAAAAGAATACATTCAGTATTTGAGAAGTTAAATTTATGATTTTACCAAAGGAAAAACAAGCCTTTATGGTTTCGGCAATGAAATCAGGGAGCGGAAAAACTCTTATTACATTGGGGCTTATAAATATATTAAAAAAAATAGGGAATACCATTTCTATATATAAAACAGGACCTGACTATATAGATACCATGTATCATGAAAAAATTGCAGTAAGTCCGTCTACTAATCTGGATCCTTTCTTTTTGGAGCCGGAATATAGACCCGGAGAATTGAAAAATCTCTTCTTCAAAAACTTTTTATATGATACAGCCATTATTGAAGGTGCTATGGGACTTTTTGACGGAGTATACGGTGAAGGAAAAAGATGTAGCGCCTGTATAGTTTCGGAAGAAATAGGCGTTGATGTTATTCTTGTTGTAGATATGGATGAACTGGAAAAGCTTGAAGAATATCTTAACAAGTTTTCGAATCGTGTGAGAGCGGTAATTGTAAACAAATTGCCACCTGACTGTGATATTGAATTGTTAAAGACAAAAATCAATGCTATGGATCTTGTTTTACTGGGCTACCTATACATGGATGAAAGCTATCGTATAGAAAGTCGTCACCTTGGACTGTATGAACCTCAAAAGGATATATTCTCCATAGTAGACAGAGTATCAGAGCAGCTTGAAAAAAGCCTTGACTTTGATGCACTTTATAAGTTTATTGTCAAAATTGAGTGTTCTGATAACTTTACCGCAAAATCCGATCCTAAAATTCCAAAGTATAGACTTGCCTTTGCCTATGATGAAGCATTTTCTTTTACCTACGAAGAAAATATAGAGGTATTAAAAGAGTACGGTTTTGAAATAGTAAAATTCAGTCCTATACATGATAAAAAACTGCCTGATAATATAGATGCCATATGGCTTTCAGGAGGTTATCCAGAGCTTTATGCAAATGAGCTGAGTTCAAATACTTCTATGCTAAACAGTATAAAAGAGGCAAAGAATATACCGATTATTGCTGAGTGTGGAGGCTTTATTTATCTTCATGAAAGCTTTGAAAACAATAATGGTGAATTTTTTAAGGGGGTAGGCTTGATAGAGGCAAAAGCCTTTAAAACTCAAAAACTTGTAAGATTCGGTTATATTGAAATAGAAGCAAAATCAGACAGTTTCTTGATGAAAAAAAATCAAAAGATTCGCAGTCACGAGTTCCATTACTATGACTCTACAAACAACGGCGAGTATGCACATGCAGTGAAGGCAAATAAAAGTAAGGAATGGAAATGTATCAATGCATATGAGAATATATTTGCCGGATTTCCGCATATTTACCTTCGTGGCTATGAATTTTTAGTAGAGAATTTAGTTGAATATTTAGAGAGGCAAAGAAATGTATAAACCACCGGTTTTAACAAATATACAAAATGAATTACTGGATAAATTTAAAAATCTCTTATCCCGGATTACAAATACTTCAACAGAATACAAAAAACTTGCAAAAAAGCATTGGGACAGTATTGCCAAGCCTCTTGACAGTCTTGGAGAGTTTGAGAAAATATTTCAAAAACTCTCAGCTATATTTGAAAGTGAAATTCCATGTATTGATAAGAAATGTGTCACAGTTATGTGTGCCGACAATGGAGTGGTCGCAGAGGGTATATCTCAATCAGGTAAAGAAGTGACTTTAGCTGTCGCAAAAAGTATGGTTCTTGGTACATCAAGTATTTCTGTTTTATGTAAATCCTCAGGTTCAGACCTTATGGTTATTGATATGGGTATAGACAGTTTTGATACTGAGATTTATTCAATGGGTGTTATCAATCATAAGTTAATGCATGGAACAAATAACTTTTACAAAGAAAAGGCAATGCCTATAGATATAAGTTTAAGAGCAATTTTTACCGGTATTGAAATAGTGGAAAATTTAAAAAATAACGGTATCAATATAATAGGGACCGGTGAAATGGGTATAGGAAATACCACTACATCATCTGCGCTTTCAGCCGCTCTTTTAAATCTACCTGTTACAAATGTTACAGGACGTGGTGCGGGATTAAATGATATGAAACTTAAAAGAAAAATAGAAGTCATAGAAGGTGCAATAGAAAAGTACGGTTTTAGAGATAAGACATTCTTGGATTCAATCGATTCGTCTGATGATACAAGAATTTTAACTGTAGTCGATTTGCTTTCATCAATTGGAGGTTTGGATATAGCTGCTCTTACCGGAATTTTTATCGGAGGGGCTATATACAAGATTCCTATAGTAATAGACGGTGTGATTTCAGAAATCGCGGCACTTTTGGCATACTTTTTTAATCCTTTGTGCAAAGAGTATATGATTGCCTCACATCTAAGCCGTGAACCCGTAGCCTCAGCTATTTTTGAAATCTTAGAGTTGAATCCGGTTATTGACGCTTCACTTGCTCTTGGAGAGGGAAGCGGTTGCGCTCTGCTTTTCTCACTACTTGATCCGGTATCTGAAATTTATACTAAAAATGCCTCTTTTTCCGATATTAAGATAGATGAGTATGAAAGATTTGTATGATAGTTTATATTTATGGCGGTGTATCAAGCGGAAAGTCTGAATATGCCGAAAGTCTTATATCGGAGAAGTTTGATAAAAAAATATATCTTGCAACAATGGAAAATATCGGAGATTATGCCGGTAAAAGAGTAAAAAAGCATCTCTTGCAAAGAGCAGGTAAGGGCTTTTTTACTGTTGAAGAACCGAGACATATTAAAGATTTGAATGTAAATTTCGAAGACAATATTTTGCTTGAAGATTTGACAAACCTTTTGTCCAATAATATTTTTGATGAATCAGGACTCAAAAATAATTTTAAACAGATTACAGAAGAGATTTTTTCTGATATAATTACTCTTAAAAGCAGATGTAATTCTATTTTTATTGTAGGAAATGATATATTTTCTACCGAAAAAAATCAAAGCAGAGAACTTGATATATTTATTGATTGTTTGTATTCTCTGCATAAACAAATAATTGAGGTAGCAGACAGGGTTATAGAGGTAGTCTACGGTCTACCCTATGATAGAAAGTTAAAATGAGCAATTTATTAAAATCAATGGCAATCACATTTGCCATGTATTCAAAAATTCCTATAAGGAGTTTTAAATGGGAAAAAGAAAATATGAAATATTGCCTTTTATTTTTACCTGTAGTCGGTATTGTTGAAGGGATTTTTTTGATTGTATTTTCCGTATTTTTTTATAAACTTAGAATCAATCCTATATTAATTGCGGCTTTTCTTACGGTTTTACCTATTTTATATACAGGCGGTATACATATGGACGGCTTTTTAGATACAATGGATGCACTGGGTTCAAATCAGGATAAACAAAAAAAGCTTGCTATATTAAAGGATTCCAATTCCGGGGCTTTCGCCATAATAGGTGGTTTGGTCTATATATTATTATATTTTGCAGCTATGCTTACATTTAACAGTGTTGTAAAGATATACATACTGGCTATTTCATATATGCTTATAAGGGCATACAGTGCGTTGGCTTTAATAGTATTTAAGAATGCCAGAGGTAGCGGATTGGCCTTTGAGTTTTCGGAAAAGAGTCTGATATATACAAATAGGACAGTACTTATTATATTTATTTTACTTGGAAGCGCTGCCATGATTATAGTCAATGTTAATTATGGATTATTATGTGCAATTTCAACATTTTTAGTTTTTTTATATTATAGAGTGAAATCTTTTGAAGAGTTTGGGGGTATTACAGGTGATTTGGCCGGCTATTTCCTACAACTTGCCGAGCTTGTTGTGGTTTTGGTACTGGCACTGGCACCTTAAACAGAAATGATTCATTATTTGGCATTTATTTCCGGATTTATCTTGGATTTCTTTATTAGAGATTTTCATAATTTACCGCATTTAGTTAGATTTATGGGAAACAGTATTTCCGGTCTTGAAAAACTTTTCAGAAAAATATTTAAAACAAAAACCGGACTATTGTTTGCCGGATTTCTTATTGTGTTTTTAAATATATTATTTTGGGGTTTTCTCGTATATTTTATTGATATATTTATATACAAAATAAATTTCTATTTAGGTTTTATTGTGGAATGCTTTTTATTCTTTCAGATATTTGCTAAAGCCTCATTAAGATATGAGAGTATGAAAGTATGTCATTCCATAAAATCAGGCGATATAGATGAGGCTAGGAGATCACTATCTATGATAGTGGGAAGGGATACAGACCGTCTTGATTTTGAACAGATAACAAAGGCTGTTATAGAAACTGTGGCTGAAAATATGTCTGACGGAATTGTAGCGCCATGGTTTTACGCCACATTGGGTGCTATAATTGCAATATTCTTTGATAGAAATCTTTCATGGCTTATTTTAGCCCTACCTGTTATATACAAGGCTGTAAATACAATGGATTCTATGATAGGCTATAAGGATGAAAAATATTTTTATATAGGTAAAGTGGCGGCAAAGCTTGATGATGTGGTTAATTTCTTACCGGCAAGATTTTCCGCTATTATTCTTCTTTTCATTATTTTTATTGTATCAATTGTTAAAAATAATTTTTGCATGTTTAAAAACTCCAGTCAGGCGTTTTTTAAATACAGATATATTCACTCCAGTCCTAATGCCGGACAAACGGAGAGTGTAATTGCAGGTTTTTTAAATACAAAACTGCTCGGTGATGCATATTATTTTGGAAAGTTGGTAAAAAAAAGAAGTATCGGAGACGGAAATAATACTGTAAATGCAGATGATATTGTAAAAGTGAATAATATTACATATTTATCTTATATAGTTTTACTGATAATAAATTTGTTAATTGGAGGCGTAGCATGCTTTATTTTATAGGTGCAGGAGCCGGAGATCCTGAGCTTTTGACAATTAAAGGAAAGAGAATAATCGATAATTCCGATGTAATTATTTATACCGGTTCTCTTGTAAATAAAGAATTATTTACAGATATTAAATCTGAAGCAAAACTCATAAATTCAGCATCACTTAGTTTGGATGAGGTACTTGAGATAATATTTGATTCAAATGAAAAGGGACTTAGTATAGCCAGAGTTCATACAGGCGACCCTGCCATGTACGGTGCTATCAGAGAGCAAATGGTAGCTCTTGATAAAAAGGGTATAGAATACGAGGTTGTGCCGGGTGTAAGCTCGGTGTTTGCAGGTGCGGCCGCTTTAAAGCGTGAATTTACCCTCCCCGGTGTTACACAGACAATGATTCTTACAAGAATGGCCGGGAGAACTCCGGTTCCTGAGGCTGAGAGTATTGAAAATCTTGCAAAGATACAGGCAAGTATGGCTATATTCTTAAGCATTACAAGTATTGAGGAATTGGCAAATAAACTTATGACTTCTTATCCTAAGGATACTCCTGCGGCAGTAGTATATAAGGCCAGCTGGCCCGATCAAAAGATTATAATGTCTACTCTGGAAAATATTGCAGGAGAGGTTAAGAATGCTGATATAAATAAAACAGCTCTTGTATATATCGGTAGATTTTTAGCTGATGAATTTGAGCTCAGTAAACTCTATGACAAGCATTTCAGCCACGAATATAGAGAGGCCAAAGATGCACGGAGGTAGACTTTTAGAATTCTCCAAAAGCGGAAAGAAATATATAGATTTTTCTGCAAGCATAAATCCTTATGGTATAGATCCTAATTTAAAAGATATTTTAAAGGAATCTATAGATATTTTAGTACATTATCCGAATCAAGATTACAGTGAAATAAAGGCTTTGATAAGCCGTAAGCATGATGTAAGCGAAGAAAGTATCTATCTTGGAAACGGTGCTAACAGCATTATTTTCAGGCTTTTCAGTATATTTGATAAAGAATTAAATATATGTATACCTACACCAAGTTTTGAAACCTATAGACTTGCTGCAGAATCTGTTTCAGCAGATATAGTTTATTATGACATGAACAGATTTAAGATAACAAATGAAATATTTGATATCTTGTCAGATAATATTGATGTTTTAGTATTAACAAATCCAAATAATCCAACCGGATATCTGATAGAAGAGGAACTGTTACAAAGATTACTTGAGTATTGTAAAGCTGAAAATATATTTGTCTTACTTGATGAATGTTTTTTAGAATTTGTTGAAGACGGTGAAAGGTATTCGCAGATATCCAATCTTTCAAAATATACCAATTTGGCAATACTTAGATCTCTGACCAAATTATATGCCTTTCCGGGTCTTAGATTCGGCTATCTTTTGACTGAAAATAAAAAAATAATAGAAAACTTAAACAAACTCACTCCTTCATGGGATATTAATTCTTTAGCACTTGAGGCTGCAAAGTTTTCTTTAACACAGGATATGAGTCAGGTTGTTTTAAAAATACAAAAAGAGAAGAGTATATTATTAAAAAATCTTAAATCTGTCGGCATAGAAGTTTTTGATTCTAAAGCAAATTTTCTTCTTTGCAGATACAAAAAAAATCTGTCAAACGCTCTGTTAAATCAAGGCGTTATTGTCAGAGACTGTTCAGACTATAGGGGAATGGATAATACCTATTTTAGAGTTGCTGTAAGGACAAACTCGGACAATATGATATTGTTTGAAAATATTAAAGAACTTATCGAGAGGTAACATATATGACAAAAGTTATAATGGTTCAAGGCACAATGTCAAACTCCGGTAAAAGTTTTCTGGTTGCCGGACTTTGCAGAATGTTAAAAAGAAAAGGTTTCAAAGTAGCACCTTTCAAGTCACAGAATATGGCTCTGAATTCTTATATAACGGAAGACGGAATGGAAATGGGCAGAGCACAGGTAATGCAGGCGGAAGCGGCAGGTATCAAACCTTCTGTTGAAATGAATCCTATACTTTTAAAGCCTACTTCAAATACAGGAAGTCAGGTGATTCTAAACGGCAAAGTTCATGCAAATATGGGAGCCTCTGAGTATTACAAAAACAAGAAAAAATTTATACCATATATACTTGAAGCATATAATAAGCTTTGTGAATCATATGATATCATCGTTATAGAAGGGGCAGGTTCACCTGCTGAAATAAACTTAAATGAAAATGATATAGTAAATATGGGTTTAGCAAAGCTTGTTGATGCTCCTGTTATTTTGGTTGCCGATATAGACAGAGGCGGTGTATTTGCATCTGTTTACGGTACTGTTGCCTTAATGGATGATGACGCTAAAGCAAGAATAAAGGGCATAGTTATAAATAAATTCAGAGGTGATAAGAATTTACTTACACCGGGATTTAATATGCTGGCAGAGCATTTTAAAAAAATAAATATAGATATTCCGGTATTGGGTGTTATACCAATGAGAAAGATAGATATAGATGATGAAGATTCTTTATCTGAAAGACTGGAAACAAATAATGTAACATTTAATACAAAAAAGATAAATATAGCAATTATAAAGTTACCTCATATTTCAAATTTTACAGACTTCAATCCGCTTAGCAGAAGAAAAGAAATTGTAATGAAATATATCAGCACTCCAAAGGAAATGGAAGATGCGGATCTTGTTATAATCCCAGGTACAAAAAATACCTTGTACGATCTAAGATGGCTAAAAAATATGGGATTTACTCATACTAATCTGTCTAAAAAAAATATTATCGGAATCTGTGGAGGATTCCAAATGCTTGGAAATGAGCTTATAGATGAATACGGAGTGGAAGAAGGAGGTACTGAAGAAGGTTTAAAACTTTTAAATTTCAGCACAATATTTGCAAAAGAGAAAACAACAAGACAAACTGAAACAGAAATAATAAATACACCTGATTTTATTGATTTATGCAATTCCACTATAAAGGGCTATGAAATTCACATGGGAAGTACAATAGATCCTAAAGAGAATCCTTTTACAAAGTCCGATATTACTGACAATGGCGGTTTTGTAAATAATAATATAATGGGTACCTATATACATGGTATATTTGAAAATGACAATTTTGTAGATGCAATTATTTCCGGATTAATAAGGAAAACAGGTAAGAAAATTACAATAGATACAAATATTTATGATTTTGATCTCTACAAAGAGTCACAATATGAACTACTGGCTGATTTAATTGAGGAATCATTGGATATAAATGCAATACTTAATATACTGGATAAATCAGAAAAGTAAATATAGAAAAGGAGTTTTATGTTAGAAGTAAGACCTGAAGATATAGAAAAGAAGAGTTTTGAAATATTGACATCCCGGATGGATGAAAATCGACTGAAATTTTACTCAGAAGATGAGCTTTTGGTAGTAAAAAGGACAATACATACAACAGCGGATTTTGATTATCAAAATAATGTCATTTTCCAAAACAATGCATTGCAAACAATTAAAGATTGTATACAATCCGGTGCAATGATATTTACAGATACAAATATGGCACTTAGCGGTATCAATAAGCGTATTTTGACCGGTAAATTCGGTATTGAACCTTTATGCTTAATTGCCGACGATAAGACCATAGAATATGCAAAGAAAAATAATACGACAAGAGCAAATGCGGCTATAGATCTGGCATATAAAATGCACGAAGAAAAAGAAGCTTTGACAGGTAAAAAAATCCCGATAATATTTGCAGTTGGTAATGCACCTACAGCACTTATAAGGATCAATGAACTATTGGATAAGTATAAGCCTGATTTTATAGTTGCGGCACCTGTAGGCTTTGTAAATGTAATAGAAGCAAAAGAACTTGTAAAGCAAAGTAATATACCTGCAATAATATGTGACGGAAACAAAGGCGGAAGTAATGTATGCGCAGCAATAATAAATGCTGTGTTATTGCAGCTGTCAAAGTAGCGTATATATAGAGAGTTAAGGTCATTAAACTCTCTATATTTTTATTGTATAAACTATTCGTTAAACTTGAGTTTTGCGAATAGTTATATCTATGTAAATAAAACTTAAAAACAATAAATACCGTTCTTTTAGCTCTGTAATACTCTTTTATATACTCTTATATACTATAATTGTTATAGTATATAATACAATTTATAGTTTTAGATACAAACAATATAAGTAAAACTATATACAATAGATAAAATACTTTATATATTCCCAATTTATATTGTCTTAAAAAATATATTAAAGAGAATACAAATATCTCAATTATAACAATACAAAATAAATAAAAAGTATCAAAGTATTCTCCGTCGTTCATTATATTATATTGATCACGAATATATCCGGACCAATAAAATACTATACAACTTATAATAAACATTAACAAATTAAGTATGGCAACAATAAATATACTATATTTTTTACCTATACTTCTCATATCCTTGTATCCCTCCAAATAAAAAAGTAGTATTCAAGCAGTTAACTATTACTAACTATCTAAATACTACTTTATAAGTTTAATATATTCAATATAAAATATTCACAAATAGAATTATTTATATTGCATAAAAATATAAGAAAAAAATTAAATGGAAATAAATTAAAAACTAAGTATTCCCGGTAAGCCACTTATACGAATTTGTTTTTGAATTCATCATAGTGATAATCAATCATTGAAAGCTTTTCTGTAATATACTCTTTATCCAAATTATACTCTTTACAAAAATCATCCAATGATGAATTATAATCTCGGAGCTTTGTATTTATAAGTGATAATAACATCACCGGATCCTTTGGTAATGTCATATTACTCATCCCAACTATGATATACATTTTGTACATCATCTTCCGCATCTAACAGGTCCAAAATACGGTTCATCTTCTTGATATCTTCTTCATCTGAAAGTATAACCCAGTTTTGAGGTATCATTGTGACCTCCGCATCAGCCATCGGTATACCAAGCTTCTCAAGTCCTTCTCTTACTGCTGAGAAATTCTCAGGATCTGTAAGTATTTCATAGCTGTCCTCTTCGTCATTGAAATCCTCCGCACCAAGGTCAAGTGCGGCCATCATAAGCTCATCCGCATCCATGTCGCACTCTTCCTTATCTATAAGGATTTGTCCTCTTTTATCAAACATGAATGATACACAGCCCGGTGTTCCTATATTTCCGCCACCTTTTGTAAAAGCGGCTCTTACATTTGCTGCAGTTCTGTTTTTATTATCTGTCAATGTCTCAACAATTATTGCAACACCGTTAGGACCATATCCCTCATAAGTGTTCTGCTCATAGTTTACTGAGTTTACATCACCTGCAGCTTTTTTAATACCTCTTTCAATTGTATCATTTGGTACATTGTTTGCCTTTGCCTTAGCAATAACATCTCTAAGTCTTGAGTTATTGTTCGGATCAGGTCCGCCCTCTTTTACCGCTACTGCTATCTCTCTTCCGATTACAGTAAAGATTTTACCCTTTGCAGCATCGTTTTTCTCTTTTTTATGTTTAATATTTGCAAATTTTGAATGTCCTGACATAATATCTCCTTTATTTACTAATCCAAAAAACTATTTTATACTGAAATTAATTTGCTGTCAATTCTATGGCAAGGTTTTTCAACCATTTCCCCTGTTTGTATCTGATGTATCCTACCAATGCTTTATAAACTTCCGATGAAAGTACCATTGCATAAACTATATAAATGGGAAATTTAAAATATAATCCTCCAATAAATGCCATGGGTACACCTATAAGCCAAACTGCAGATAAATCCAAGAACAGACAAGCCAATGTATCTCCTCCGCTTCTAAGTATACCTACGATATTTACAGTTGCAATCGCTTTAAAAGGGAAGAAAAAAGCAAACACCATAAGGCATAACTTTACATTCTCTATCACATTATCGGAAACTTTATAGAGTGATACGAAAGGTATCCTGAATATCATAATAAGTATGGATGCAAAAAGTCCTACTAAAAAAGTTAAAACATAAGAATATGAGCCATATTCTTTAGCTTTTTTGAGATTATTTGCTCCCATCTCATTTCCAAGTATAATTACTGTTGCTATTGCAATTCCCTGGAAAGATACTACCAGCAAATCCTGTAATGCAGTTGAAATGGTTATCGAAGCTATAGCGGCATCTCCCATTCTTCCATATGCTACAGAAAAAAGTGTGGTACCTACTCCCCAGAAAAATTCATTTATTATTACAGGTAAAGCCGTTTTTCCAAACTGTGTTATTAACTCTCTTGAAAACGGATTTAACTTTGCTACGGAACATATGATAGGTGATTTCTTTATTGATATAAGTATAATTGTCAATAAAAATTCAAAAATTCTTGCCGCTACTGTCGCAACAGCCGCACCTACAACTCCAAGTACAGGCATGCCGAATTTACCGAATATCAAAATATAATTCAATATAATATTAACTATAATTGCAAAAATACTTGATATAACCGGTACCTTTACTTCTCCTACTGCACGCATTATAGATACATATATATCGGTTGCAGCAGTAAATGGATACGAAATACATACAACACCCAGATAAGCGGCACCTATAGCAATCGCATTATCAGATTCCGTAAATATCATCATCAATTTATCCGGCATAATAAATGCAACAGACGAAAAAATAATACTACCGGTAATTGATAATAACAGTCCGATTCCAAGTACTTTTCTTATGTTTTTTATATCATTGTTTCCCCAGTATTGTGATGCCAATACTCCGGTACCGCTTTCTATTCCGAATATCAACAATATAAAAACAAAGAAATATTTATTTGCCAACCCTACACCTGCAATGGCGGTCTCCCCCAACTTTCCTATCATTACAGTGTCTACAAAATTTACTATCATTTTTAAAAATGTTTGGAACGATACCGGAAGTGCTATATATAATACTCTTCTGAGATACTCCCTGTCCTTAAACATCTTTAAAGGTAAAAAAAATTTATTCTTCGTTAAGCTTTTCATCCTCTTTTAATTTTGTTACTTTAATGGTATTGATCATTCTGTTTGATACATGTAAGGCTTTAAACTCATAGCCGTACATTATTATATCAAATTTCTCATTATCCTCCGGTATCCTGTCAAGTCTTGATATCATAAGACCATTTATAGTATCAAAATTTTCCAACTCCTCTTCTTCAAATTTTATATTTAAAATATCTTCTATATCAGACAGTGGAGTCATTCCCTTCATTATAAATGAACCGTCAGAAAGCTCTTTTATAAGCTCCTCATCTTCATCGTATTCATCCATTATATTTCCTACAATCTCTTCAAGTATATCTTCCATAGTAACTATACCTGAGGTCTGTCCATATTCATCCACTACAATTACCATATGATTTTTCTGAGATTGCATATCCTTGAACAATGTAACAAGGTTTTTATTTTCCGGAACAAATGTAATCGGTCTCAAAATATTCGGTATATCCTTGATTGAAGTATTCTGATAATCTGACGTATTTTCACATATAAGCGCATCTTTCATATTTAAAATACCCATTATGCTGTCTATATTATCATCATACACAGGATATCTGGAATTGATACCTGAAGTAAGCATAAAATCAATTACAGTCTGTAAGCTGTCTTCACCGTTTATAAATACAACATTTTTTCTGTGTGTCATAACATCTCTTGCCTGCTTATCATTAAGCTCGAAGATATTTGTGATCATTTCAGCTTCAGAACCTTCAAAGATACCCTGCTCATGGCCTTCATTTACCATACTCATTATATCTTCTTCACTTACAGTTTCCAGCTGTGCCTTTATATCAAGTCCGAATACCTTCAAAATAACATATGAAATGCTGTCAACAATATAAATAACCGGTAAAAAAAGAAAAATCAAAACACTTGAAATGTTCATAAATGTATAAGCACTTTTTTTGGGCGCTTTTCTTGCAAGCTTGTTCGGTATTGATATACCGAACACAACAAAAAATATACAAAACAGTAATAATACAATCAGTATAGAAAAAACCGTGGATACCGATAAGGGTAAAAAACTTGATAAAATTGATTTTATACCGGATGAAAACGATCTGACAAAAAACCATCCGAAAAATATTCCGGAAAGAACATTTATTATATACATACAGTAAAGTACTTTACCGATATTTTCTATATGAAACTTCAGTCTTTCCCCGTTCTTATCCTCGTCAATATCCGAACTGTTCAGCTCATTTATAGCTGAATTAAACGAATGAATCGAAAAATTAATAAATAATACAATTACACAAATTATAATTAATAATGCCGAATGAGCATCGTCCATGAAAAACTCCTACTTATCTTATATCTAAAACTTTTAAGGACTATATCATAGTGTATAAATCTCTTATATAGTCCTTTTTACCAACATATTCACCATTTGAATAGTAAAGTCTCGGTACTCTCTTATTAATACCGCAAATAAATTCATAGGAAAAAGTATTTGAATCTTTTGTGAGCTCGTCTACAGTTATACTGTATCCATCGCTTTTTCCTAAAATAACTACCGTATCTCCTATATTAACATTTGGAACATTGCTGACGTCTACTATTGTCTGATCCATGCATATTCTACCGATAATATTACATTTTACTCCGTTAATCAATACATATCCCTTATTACTCAAATCTCTGGGATAGCCGTCTGCATATCCGAAGGAAATTGTAGCAATGTCCATATCTTTTTCAGCTTTAAAAGTGGCGCCGTAACTTACACATTCACCTGCTTTTATTCTCTTTATATATGTAATTGTTGAGTAAATACTTAATGCCGGCCTGTAGTCAAAGTCGGTCAAATTCACTTCATTTGAAGGCGCAACACCATATATTGTAATTCCCAAACGCACCATATCAAAGTCTGTACCGATACCGTTTACTATAGCCGCTGAATTTGAAGCATGTACTATAGGAGGTTCTATTCCCATACTCTTTAGTAAATCCAAAAATTGCCTAAATAAGCTCTCCTGTTCTTTTGCAGACGTAAGATCACTTTCATCAGCACTGTGAAAATGTGTGAAAATACCTTCAATCTCGATATTTCCCATTTCACTTATTTCTTTTATAATGTTTGCACTCTCTTTTGTAGGCTTAAAACCGATTCTGTTCATACCTGTATCTATTGCTATATGAATAGATATCTTTTTCCCAAGCTCTTCGGCTTCTTCATTTATTTTCTTAGCCTGATCCAGCGTAAAAACCGATTCCCTTATATCAAATACTATTGATTCTTTGTAGCTGTTTCTTGGAATACATGCCAGTATCAAAATAGGATTTGTGATACCATGGTATCTAAGATTAACACCTTCTTCAAGTGTAGCTACGCAGAAAAAGTCCACAATATCTTTTATATATAATGATACGGGAACACTTCCATGTCCATAACCGTCAGCCTTTACAATTGCCGCCAGTTTCATATTTTCTTTTAAAGCTTTTTTTGTAACTGTTAAATTATGCTTTATTGCATCCAGATCAACCTTTGCATAAGCACGTCTATATGAGTCCATTTCTCTTCCTTCTATTAAGCACTTCACCTATATTATCTATAATTTCTCTTGCCAAAATACTGTGCTCTCCATATTTTTTACCGGCAATACTGCCGGCCATGCCGTGTATGAAAACTCCAAGCGCCACAGCCATATCATCATCTATGCCAAGACAAAACATGCCTGCAATTATACCGCATAGAACATCTCCGCTTCCGGCCTTTGCCATGGCTGCACTTCCGGATTTATTTATAAATGTATCCTCCTTTGCGGCGATAACACTTTGATGAGATTTTAAAACTACTGTAATACCGTATTTATTTGCATATTCCTCGGCATACTTTACCGGATCCGATAATATATCATCTATAGATACATCTATCAATCTTGACATCTCCCCTATATGAGGAGTGATAATAATATTATCTGTATAATACTTTGTAAGTGTAGCATCAGCTGCAATAATATTCAAAGCATCCGCATCTATTATCATAGGAACATAACATTCGGCTAAAACATATTCTACAATGATTTTAGCATAATAATCTGTAGAAAGTCCCGGTCCAAGTACCACTACGCTTGACCAATCAAGACATGACTTAATCTTATTTATAAAGCATTCCTTATTCTCATATGCTTCTCTCTCATCATAAGTTGTTATTATTGCTTCAGGTAAAAGTGTTTGTAAAATTGTACGATTTTTGCTTACCGTAAGTATTCTAACCAAACCTGCGCCTGAACGATATGCCGCCATTGCACTCAAAAATGCGGCACCGCTCATTCCGTTACTTCCGGCAATAACCAGAACATGCCCATAGCTGCCTTTATTTGCATTCTTAATTCTTTCAGGTATATATTTTAATGCAGTTTCATCAAGAATTCTCATATCCCCATCTCCACATATTAGTCTGTTTCTATTACTACCATTGCAATTGCCAATGAGTCGGTATTGCTTATGGATACATGGATTTTATTCTCATCAATTCCTTGTAAATGTCTGTTTGAATTATTACAGATTTTTATAAAAGGCTTTCCAAGTTCATCTCTGAGTACCGCCAAGTCCTTAAGTTCAACACCTCTGAAACCTGTTCCCAATGCTTTTACAAAGGCTTCCTTTGTAGCAAAATTTCCGGCCAGAAAACTGTCTCTGTTTCTGCCTCCGGCCATATCTATTTCACTATCATTGAAAGCCTTCTTTAAAAAAAATTCCTTTTTAATTGCATTTGATATTCTGTCTATTTCGACTATATCAGTGCCGATCCCTCTAATCATACTTCCCTTCAAAAGGAACAGCATCTACATTACTGACTCTATATGACAGCCTCATAAGAGATTCTGAAAGATGCACATTCTCAACAACTACATCATCAGGTACAACCAAATCTGTATGTGCAAAATTCCAGATTGCCTTTATTCCCGACTTTATAAGTCTGTCCGCAACTTCCATTGCTCTGGTCTTCGGTATTGTAAGTGCCGCTATCTGTATATCATTTTCAGATACAAACTTCTCAAGGTTATCAAGAGAATACACTCTTGCACCACGTATAGTTTTTCCGAAAAGATTAGGATCCACATCAAACATTCCTTTGATAAGGAAACCTCTTCTTTCAAAGTTTGCATAATTTGCAATAGCCTGTCCCAAATGACCTGCACCTATTATTATAATATTATGCTGACGGTCAATTCCCAAAATCTTTGCGATTTCATTATACAGATATCTTACATTATATCCGTATCCCTGCTGTCCGAAACCTCCAAAGTTGTTTAAATCCTGTCTGATTTGAGAAGCCGTAACCTTCATTCTCTCACTGAGTTCTTTTGAGGATATTCTTTCAACACCCTCTTCTGACAGCTCACCTAAGTATCTATAGTATCTTGGCAGTCTTGAAATGACTGCTCTGGATATTTTTCTTTCTTCCATATTTATTCCGTTCCAAATATCAATTTATAAATTATTCTCAGCAATTCCATTTGTTAAGAATTCTACAATTAGTATATTATCTATTAATATAAATGTCAATACAGATATATATGGTGAATATTATATATTTTATTAAGTTTTTGAGCATATAAAGGCTTCATTTGTATCATGAATTGTCTTGCATTTAAGCATGTATTTAAGCTATACTTATGTGGATTATATGGCTAAGGAGGCAAATTTTGATTTTAAATGCTACAAATATCTCAAAGTCTTTCGGAAGCAATGAGATAATAAAAGATGCAAATTTTTTAGTCAATGAACATGAAAAAGTTGCCATTGTCGGTGTAAACGGTGCCGGAAAAACCACACTGCTAAAAATACTTACAGGTGAGGAACATGCCGACAGCGGTAATGTTATACTTGCAAAGGATGCAAAACTCGGATACTTAAGACAGATAAATAATGTAGATTCCACATTAAGTATTATAGATGAGCTATATACAGTTATAGAGCATATCCTTAACATGGAAAAAAGAATGTTAGAGATGCAGGAACAGATGCAACATCTTTCAGGCGAGGCACTTGAAGAGTTATATTCTTCATATACCGCTCTTACTCACAGTTATGAGCTGATGGACGGATATGCCGCAAAGAGTAAAGTCATCGGTATTTTAAAAGGACTCGGATTCGATGAAAATGATTTTGACAGAAAGATAAATACATTATCAGGAGGTCAAAAAACAAGAGTCTTCCTTGCAAAACTGCTTTTAGAAGAACCTGATATTATTTTACTTGACGAGCCTACAAACCACTTGGATCTTCGAAGTATAGAATGGCTTGAATCCTATCTTTTAAACTATAAGGGTGCGGTAATTATAGTTTCACATGACAGATATTTTCTTGATAAGATAGTTAGTAAGGTCATAGATATTGAAAACGCCGAAGTCCAAATGTATTCCGGAAACTATTCAGACTTCTCCGCAAAAAAGCAGATGCTTTTAGATGCCAAAATGAAGGAATATTTGAATCAGCAACAGGAAATAAAACATCAGGAAGCTGTTATTACAAAGCTTAAGCAATTTAACAGAGAAAAGTCGATAAAACGAGCCGAGAGCCGTCAAAAACAACTTGAAAAGATTGAAAGAGTCGAAGCTCCAAAAACTCATATAGAAAATATGAGACTCTCTTTGGATATTTCAAAAGAAAGCGGTAAGGATGTGCTTACAGTACATGATTTGTCAAAGAGTTTTGATGAAAAGCATCTCTTTTCAAATATAAATTTTGAAATAAAAAGAGGGGAAAGAGTCGCTATTATAGGTGATAACGGTACAGGAAAGACTACCCTACTAAAGATTATAAACGGACTTTTAACTCCTGATACCGGTGAAGTAATCTACGGGTCAAATGTTTCCATTGCGTACTATGATCAGGAACACCAGGTACTTCATATGGACAAGACTTTGTTTGATGAGATTTCAGATACTTACCCTGAGATGAACAATACTCAAATAAGAAACATACTTGCAGCTTTTCTTTTCACAGGTGAGGATGTGTATAAAAAGATCGGTGATCTTTCAGGTGGAGAAAGAGGCAGAGTATCTTTGGTTAAACTTATGTTATCAAAAGCAAATTTCCTGCTTTTGGATGAGCCTACAAACCATTTGGATATTCTAAGTAAGGATGTACTTGAAAGTGCCTTAAACAGTTTCCCGGGTACTATTTGCTATGTATCACATGACAGATACTTTATCAATAAGACCGCAACAAGGATTCTTGATCTTACAGGAAACAGATTACTTAACTATATAGGAAATTATGATTACTATATTGAAAAAAGAGAGGCGGTAGAAGGTGCAGCCAATCTTTCAAATAATAATATAGAAGAAAAACCTACAGAAATCTCAGATTCAAAACAGGAATGGATTGAAAATAAGACTGCACAGGCTCAAAAAAAGAAAGTAACAAATGCCTTGAACAAATGTGAAAAGGAAATAGAAAAACTTGAAGAAAAACTTGCTCTTATCGATGAGGAATTTGCCGATCCTGAGATTTCCTCAAATGTAGGTAAGCTTATGGAACTGCAAAAAGAAAAAACAGCTCTGGAAGAAAAGCTTGAAAAGCTTATGAACGAGTGGGAAGAACTGACTTTAAGTCTGGAGGAAAATTAATATGAAAATGAAAAAGTTTTTTGCGATAATAATCTTACTTTTACTTATATTCAGTTTGATCTCAACTGTTCTTGTTGCAATATTCTCAGACAATATCAGATTGCTTTTTGTATTATTGTTTATAGATATTGTAATGCCTGTAATAATATATGCATATCTTGTAATAACAAAACAGATAAGAAATCTTGATAAAAAAGATGATGATAAGGAATAACAAAGCAGCTATAATAAAGTATTTGTGTGTAAATAAACGACCGGCTTATTAAGTCGGTCGTTTAACTTTAAATATTTATTCTTCTTTTGGCTTATTCTCGGAATATCCGCATTCTTCATTCATGCAAAGTAGCTTATTTCCTTTTTCAACCATATATGAGCCGCATTTTGGACAGGCTATAGAAGAAGGCTTATTCCATGACATAAAATCACATTCAGGCGCATTGCTGCAACCATAGTATATTCTTCCCTTCTTAGTCTTCTTTATTACTACTTCACCATCACATTTAGGACATTTAACTCCTATCTTTTCAAGATACGGCTTTGTATTCTTACATTCGGGGAATCCCGGACATGCTAAAAACTTTCCGTGCGGACCATATTTTATAACCATGTTTCTTCCACAGTTTTCACATATCACATCTGTAACTTCATCAGCAAGCTTTACATTTTCAAGCTCCTTTGAAGCCTGCTCTACTGCCGACTCAAGATCCGGATAAAAGTTTGATACAACAGTTTTCCAATTTACACTTCCGTCACCTACAGAATCCAGTAATTGCTCAAGATTTGCCGTAAATTCCTTATCCACTATGCTCCCGAAATAGTTAACCATCATAGAGTTTACAATCTGTCCAAGCTCGGTAACATAGAGATTTTTTTGCTCTTTAACAATATAATGTCTTGCAAGAATTGTAGTAATAGTAGGTGCATATGTTGACGGACGTCCTATTCCCTGTTCTTCCAATGCCTTTACAAGACTTGCTTCCGTAAAATGTGCAGGCGGCTGTGTAAAATGCTGTACATCCAAAAGCTTTTCAAGTTTAAGTTCATCTCCTACCTTAAGCTTTCCGATAACAGCATCCGAACTTACCTTTTCTTCTTCATCATCATCAGTATAAACACTCATAAATCCGTCAAATACTATTTTTGAGCCGGACATAGTAAAGATATAATCTCCTGCACTGAGCTTCACTGAAGTAGTCTTATACTTTGCATTTTCCATTCTGCTGGCAACAAATCTCTTCCATATAAGCTGATACAGTCTGAAAAGCTCTCTTGGCAAAGATTCTTTAACCATTGCCGGAGTAAGATTCACATCTGTAGGTCTTATAGCCTCGTGTGCATCCTGAACATTATTGTTATTTGTCTTTGTAACAACATTTTTTGAAACATATTCAGATCCGTAGCTTTTATCTACAAACTCTCTTGCAGCGGCATCTGCCTCGGCAGCTATTCTGGTTGAGTCTGTACGCAAATATGTTATAAGAGCTATTGTTCCCTTGCCCTTTACTTCCACACCTTCATATAATTGCTGTGCAAGCCTCATTGTCTTTTGAGTTGAATAGTTTAACTTTTTGCTGGCTTCCTGTTGCAAGGTAGATGTTGTAAACGGAATAGGAGCCTTCTTTACTCTTTCACCCTCATTTATCTCTGAAACCACATATGAAGCACCCTTTAATGCCTTTAATATTTTATCCATCTCAGCTTTATTGTTTATGGCAAGCTTACTCTTTTTACCATAGAACTTGGCATTTACAGTCTTTTTTGAGTGCTCGGTCAAAAACTCGGCTTCAAGAGTCCAATACTCCTCAGGAATAAACTCATCTATTTGTGCTTCTCTGTCACATATCATTCGAAGAGCTACAGACTGCACTCTACCGGCAGACAATCCTCTTTTTACCTTTGCCCAAAGTAGAGGGCTGATAGAGTATCCCACCATACGATCCAATACTCTTCTCGCCTGCTGCGCATCCACAAGATTCATATCCAGATTTCTTGGATGCTTAATAGCCTCTTTTATTGCATTTTTTGTAATCTCATTAAAACTGATACGAAATACCTTTTTTTCACTGTCTTCAAGTTTTAAAGCCTTTGACAGATGCCAACTTATTGCCTCACCCTCACGGTCAGGGTCGGTTGCAAGATATATTTTATCAGCTTTTTTAACATCTTTTTTCAGTTTAGCAAGTAACTCGCCCTTGCCTCTTATGGTAATATATTTCGGTTCAAAGTCATTTTCAACATCAATACCCATTGTGGATTTAGGCAGATCCCGCACATGCCCGTTTGACGCCGTAACCTCATACCCCGAACCTAAATATTTTTTAATGGTCTTTACCTTTGCAGGCGACTCCACTATCACTAAACTTCCAGCCATTTTAACCCCTTACTAACTTAATCTCTTACAATAATAATTTGATGATACTTGTACGATAAAACCTTCCAATTCAAGTAATAAAAGTGAGCTAAGCACTTGAGAGATGTCTAAAGCGCTTTCTTTGATTATGTCATCTATATATTTCGGTTTTAAATCAAGGCAACTATAAACCTTTTTATCATTCTTTGCAAGTATATTAGAGTTTTTTTCATTATATACTTGAATTTTTTTATCAACATTAAGATCAAGTGCTTCCAAAATATCCGTAGGTGAGGTTATAATACCGGCACCGTCGGATATCAATTTATTACATCCAAGACTCATACAATCTGTTATTCTTCCCGGTAGTGCAAATACTTCTCTCCCCTGTTCTATGGCATGTGTTGCCGTTATAAGTGAACCCGACTTAAGTCTTGCTTCTATTACTACAGTAATATCCGCCAGACCTGAAATAATACGGTTTCTTATAGGAAAATTAAACTTTAAAGGATTTGTTCCCAAAGGAAATTCAGATATAACACCTCCAAAGCCTTCACTACATAACTTATTGTATAGAGTAAAATTGCTATCAGGATAACATACATTTACTCCTGTGCCAAGTACTGCATAAGTTTTTCCTTTAGAAATAACAGCACCCTCATGTGCCATACTGTCGACTCCAAGTGCCATTCCGCTTATTATATCCACATCATTTGCAGCCAGTTCCTGTGCAATAAACTTTGCCATTCCAAATCCATATTCACTTGCACCTCTACTGCCCACTATTGCTACGCTCTTTCTCTGCCTTGGAATATCACCTTTTACAAATATGCCGAAAGGATAATCTCTTAAATCCAAAAGCTTTTTGGGATAATCATCTTCAAACGGAAGTATAAACTTTATTTTTCTTTCATCTAAAGACAGATATTTTTCATGTAGTTCATTTAGTTTAATTTTTAATCCTAAAACAGCCTTAATTTGCTTTTCACTTAGTTTTACTTTCATCTTTAAATTTTCAAAGTTCATTTCAAAAATACTGTATAAAGGTTTAATATTCTCATATATAGCACGCTTTGAAGCATAACCGAGCTCCGCTAAACTTGACAGAAAAAACATTGCTTCTCTGTCTGAAATATTATTTATCTGCATATTTCCTCCTTACCAATATTTATCTTCTAAAGAGCGATATGATATAGCCTCACATATATCATCATGCTCAATATTTTTATGTTCATTAAAATCTGCAACAGTTCTTGCAACTTTTAATATTTTATGAAGTCCCCTTACACTCATCTTTTTCATCTCATATAAATCAGATAGGAAAATATCATCACTCTTTTTTAAAGCACAGAATTTATTTATAAGACCTGCCGGAATTTCAGAATTGTAAGAAAACCCATAATCTTTATATCTGTTTAGCTGTATCTGCCTTACTTTTTCTATGTAATTTTTTATTTCTTCACTGCTGATATTTTTAAATTCACCTTTAAGCTCTGCATATTTTATCAGTGAAGTCTCAACAGTTATATCTATTCTGTCAAGTAACGGTTTTGATATTCTTGAAAGATATTTTCTTACCTGAGCCTCATTACAACTGCATTTACTTCTGTCAGGATAGTATCCGCATTTACACGGATTAGTAGCCGCAACCAGCATAAAATCTGAAGGATATTCAATACTTGCATTTACTCTTGAAATACTTACAGTTTTGTTTTCCATAGGCTGCCTAAGTACCTCTATGGTATTTGTCTTAAACTCCGCCAGCTCATCTAAAAATAATACTCCCTTATGTGCCAGAGAAATTTCACCGGGCTTAGGTATCCTGCCTCCTCCTGAAAGTGCCTGTGGAGAAACACTGTGATGAGGGTCCCTGTAAGGCCTTATTTTTAATACAGGCTCTTTTGAATTAAGCAGCCCACATACGCTGTATATCTTCGAAACTTCCAAAGCCTCTTCATCGCTCATATTTGGCATTATTCCGGGAATCCTTTTGGCAATCATACTTTTTCCTGTACCTGCAGGTCCTATAAACAATATATTATGACGTCCTGCAACAGCAATCTGCACAGCCCTTTTTAGTAATATCTGTCCGTTTACATCCGAAAAGTCACTGTATTCTTTTGTTTCCGGGATTTGTATTTGAATATTTTCCGAATAAGTTTTTTCACCGTTTAGAATTTCGATCAGATCTTTTAGAGTTTTTATACCATAATTTTTAATACCTGTAACTATATTTGCCTCTGCCAGATTATCATATGGAAGAAATACATTTTCAAAGCCGTTTTCTTTTGCAAATATAACAATCGGCAGTATGCCTCTTATAGGAAGTAATTCACCACTGAGTGAAAGCTCACCTACAAAGAGTGATTTGTTTAATATATCGGATTTTATTGTTCCAAGTGCCTCAAGAATTGATATGGCAATAGGTAAATCATAGCCACAACCTTCTTTTTTGATTTCTGCGGGGGATAGATTTATAACGATTTTTCTGGGATAAAAAGAATATTTAGAATTTTTTATTGCGGTCTTTACTCTGTCTGCCGCCTCTTTGACTTCACCGGATAGAGAACCTATTAGAATAATTCCCGGCAGACCGTCACCAATATCGGTTTCACAGCAGACATGAAATGCATTGATACCTAAAAGACCTGCTGTATGTATTTTACTAAGCATAATCTCCTTTATAAACCGCCTTACGGAAAACTCCGTAAGGCATATAATTTATATTTATTTTTTAATAACTGAACCGTCTTTTCTGACTACTATATCAGAGTTCTCCTCTTCAAATCCGTTCGGATTTGCCTTTTGCCATCTGAAAGAGTCTCTACACATATCTTCAATATTTTTCTCAGCCTTCCAGCCAAGCTCTTTAAGCGCAAGTGAAGGATCTGCATAACAAGCAGGTACATCTCCGGCTCTTCTGTCTTTGAATACATAATTGATTTTTAAATCATTTACTTTCTCAAATGCATTTATTACATCAAGTACACTGTATCCTATACCTGTTCCAAGATTATAGATATCCACCTTTCCCGGATCTCTCATCATCTTTTCAAGAGCCTTCACATGTCCCTTTGCAAGGTCGACAACATGGATATAGTCTCTTACACATGTACCGTCCTTGGTATCGTAGTCATTTCCGAATACTCCAAGGCATACAAGTTTACCAACGGCAACCTGTGTGATATAAGGTAATAGATTGTTTGGAATGCCCTTAGGATTTTCACCGATTCTGCCTGACTCATGTGCTCCTATAGGATTGAAATATCTTAAAAGCATTACCGAGAACTTTTCATTTGCAGTATGCAAATCTGTAAGGATTTGCTCAAGCATTCCCTTTGTTCTTCCATATGGATTTGTTATAACACCGAGAGGTGCATCCTCTGTAATAGGAACAACCTTAGGATCTCCATATACTGTAGCACTTGATGAAAATACTATCTTTTCCACTCCGAACTCTCTCATTACTTCACATAAAATAAGAGTTCCTGTAATATTATTGTGATAATACTCAAGCGGCTTATATACAGACTCTCCAACCGCCTTTAATCCTGCAAAATGTATAACTGCATCTATATTATTTTCTTTGAATACATTTGTAAGAGCCTTTTGGTTCAACAAATCGACTTCATAGAAACGTAAAGACTTTCCGGTAATCTCTTCAACTCTCTTAAGTGATTCCTTTGAAGAATTTACCAAATTGTCCACTACAACCACTTCATAACCTGCATTCAACAATTCAACACAGGTATGACTTCCGATATAACCGGCACCACCGGTAACTAATATTGCCATAACCCCTCCATAATATCCGGAATATCAATAAAAAACTGTTATAAACCTATTGATTATTTAAATTTTATAATAAAATATATATTAAATCAACAAATTTTTTCAATAATATGCTTAATGATGGAAAAGCCTTATGCCTGTGAATGCCATGGTGATTTTATATTTATTACAACATTCTATAACCGCATCATCTCTTAAAGAACCTCCCGGTTGTGCAATAAATTCCACACCGCTTCTTTTTGCTCTTTCAATATTGTCACTGAACGGAAAGAATGCATCCGAACCAAGGCTTACACCCTTTAGATTCTTCAGCCAATCTCTCTTTTCTTCCCTTGTAAATTCATCCGGTTTTTGTGTAAAGATATGCTCCCACATTCCTTCGGTTAAAAGCTCCTCAACGCTGTTATCACCTATGTAAACATCAATTGCATTATCTCTGTCCGCTCTTTTTATTCCCTCTTTAAAAGGAAGATTAAGCACACATTCAGCCTGCCTTAAAAACCAGTTGTCCGCCTTATTTCCTGCAAGTCTTGTACAATGTATTCTTGACTGCTGCCCCGCTCCTATACCTATTGCCTGTCCGTCTTTTACATAGCAAACGGAATTTGACTGAGTATACTTTAAAATTATTAAAGATATAAGCAGATCAAGTTTTGCACTCTCAGGCAAATCTTTGTTTTTTGTCACAATATTTTCAAGCAGGCTCATGCTTATATCCAAATCATTATGTCCCTGTTCAAATGTAATACCGAAGACCTGCTTCTTTTCCGATTTTGCCGGAATATAGTTTTCGTCTATTTGAAGGACATTATATTTTCCGTTTTTCTTTGCTTTAAGTATTTCAAGAGCTTCATCACTGTATCCCGGCGCTATTACACCGTCAGATACTTCCCTCTTTATAAGTAAAGCGGTTTCTTTATCACAAATATCACTCAGAGCGATAAAATCACCGAATGATGACATTCTGTCCGCACCTCTGGCTCTTGCATATGCACAGGCCAGAGGTGAAAGTTCGTCATCCTCCACCCAATATATCTTCTTTAAAACATCATTAAGCGGAAGTCCTATTGCAGCGCCTGCAGGTGATACATGTTTAAAGCTTGTTGCGGAAGGTAAAGAACTTACTCTTTTCAGCTCTGAAACAAGTTGCCACCCGTTTAAGGCGTCAAGTAAATTAATATAGCCCGGATTTCCACTAAGTACTTTTATAGGAAGTTCCTCACCGTTTTCCATAAAAATTTTTGCAGGTTTTTGATTAGGGTTACAGCCATACTTTAAAATCAACTCTTTCATTACATACCCTCCAACTTATTCTTTATAACCTGTATATATTCACCGGTTTCCAAATTTATATACCTGACTGCCAAAGATATTTTATTTTCCGAATCAAGAGAGTTCCAAAGTTTTTCGCTGAATTCATCTATATCTCCGGTTATCTGTATCTTTTTCGGTTCACCTTCAAAACTTTTTAGAGGATCCGAATTTTCTTTATAGGTATGAATCAAAAATCCCTCACCTGCTTTTACATTGTCATAATTATAGAAAAATCTTAAAGTCCGGTTTTCATCCCCTTCATCACTCTTTAATATAGAAAGTTTAAGTTTAAGTCTGTCTTTTAATTCAATAAGTCCTGATATTCTCGGTGTAAAATTCGGTGCATCAGGTTCAAAAGTTCTTGTATACAGTGCATCTTCAAAGCTTTTACCGGTCTTTAAATATTCATAAACCGTGTCCGTTTGATCACCGTTTGTTACTATTACACTTTTATCACATACTCTTACAGGAGAATAGATAATTAAAGACGGATCGCCAAGCAGACTTTCATCAAAAGCCTTTGTACTTATATCATCACCATGTACTTCAAATATTCTGTTTCTTGAATTTACACTTCTCCCCATGATGAAATAGGCAAAGACGGCATTCTTACCGTCATCCGACTTTCCAAGTACAATTCCTCTACCCGGGTACTCTAATTTTGACAGATACTCAAACATAAAACCTCCTAATCGTTTCTAAGTGCAGTTAGCGGACTTAACTTCATCGCTCTTAAAGAAGGGAAGAAACCTGCCAGCATTCCTATAATAACCGCAAAAATAATTGCTGATATTACAAGCCACGGCGGTATTCTTGATATATTTCCGTCTACTCCGGAAACAGCCACCGCCACTCCAAGAGCATTGATTACAATTGAAATAATAAAACTAAAAATAACTCCGGTCAAGCCTCCTATAAGTCCGATAGCACCCGATTCTATAAGAAACATATCTCGTATACGATTCATATCACAGCCTAAGACCTTCATAATTCCGATTTCTTTGGTTCTTTCATATATACTCATCATCATAGTATTTGCAATACCTATAGAAGCAACAAACAATGACACGGCTCCGATACCGCCAAGTACCATCTGAATCATATTTGTAGAGGCTTTACTTTGTTCAATCCACTCCATTTGAGACTCGGCCTGAAAACCCATATCTGTGATTTGCTTTTGAACTGTCAAAACATTTTTCATATCATCCACATATATCTTGGCGGAATCATATACCAGATACTTTAACGGCTTACCTTTCTTTGTTGTAGGTTGATTGGGAATAGGTTTGTTTTTATAGACTTTCTTAAGCATTGCCTTTAAAGCGTCTATATTACAATATATTCCGAAACTGAAATTATTGTAACTGTCATAATCATCCAATAAAGCACCTCCTTTTACCACACCTGCAGTATCTATAATATACTTCTTTGGCGGCTTCGGTGCATTCTCCCCTCCGGCATTTGCCTTATCATAGGCTTCCGTGTCAAAGATAACAAACATGGGCTTGTTGTAGTCCACATTTGGAAGCTTGTTAGTCTGATAAAATGATTCATTTGGCTTTTTAGGATTCTGAAAATCTTTAATAACAAAATTTCCATATACAAATTCAAGGTTTTTCTTATCTGTAGGAATATGACCGCTCTCAAGTTTTATTTCAGCCATATATTCTTCATTTACTCCGTTTATTTGAGTGTTTTGCATATAAGGTCCCTGCATGATAATTACATAAGTTGACAGCACGGGAGATACTCCTTCCACATGCTCTATCTTTGAAAAAGTTTCAATAGTATCATCCTTTATACGCAAGGGTTCCGCCTTTTTATTTGATGAATCATCTTGTCTGTTGTATGGAACGGTAACATCTATAGCTTTTAGTGACCCCGACTGTGCGATGCTCTCTTTATTCAATTCATCCAGTCCGATACCGAGTGAGAGCATAGTCACAACGGAAGCAGTACCTATAAGTACACCCAGTACGGTAAGTACAGTTCTAAGCTTTCTTCTTTTCAGGTTTGAAATACTTAATTTAAGTAAATCAAGCAATTTCATTTACATCTGCTCCTTTTTTGATTTTCTTTTCTTCAATATCAAAGCACTTGCTATAATAACAGACGATAAACCTCCCCCGATTATAACAGGTAAAGGATTAAATCTCCTGTTTTCTTCTTCAGGTATTTGCTGATCTGTTATATCAAAATCAGTTTCCGCCTCTTCGTTTACATTCAGGATAAAATCTCTTGTTTCCTCTGTTATATTTCCGTTTTCATCTTCATAGCTTATAGTAAGGTTTATCTTACCGTCATCTGCAGTTACTGCTTTACCTGTCAAATTTACATCCACATTTCCGCTCTCACCGGGCTTAACATTTCCTATATAGGCTTCATTCTCCTTTATTGAATCCGCCTTAAACTTTGCCATAAGATTATAAAGAACTACCTTTCCGGTATTATTTATCTGAAATGTGATATTTGCATCATCACCGACGCTTATACTGTCAGGGTTGATTTCAAAGCTTCCGATATTCATCCTTGCAACCTGTCTTACAGGTATATCTATACTGACCTTATCAGTAGCATTTTTATACTCCGGTGAATCATACTGCTCATTTATTGTAATTGAATATGACCTTTGATCCACACCTGCCCTTGCACTCATCTTAAGTCTAAGCTCGGTGGTTTGATTTGCAGGCAGAGAATTCACTGCATGAGAACTTGATCCCTCCTCCATACTGAATACCGCACTGTCACTCGCCTTTTCAGATTCCAATGTGAATAAAATATTGCTGGCAGCTACACTTGCAGAAGCATTTTTCATTACAATAATCAAATCGAAAGTTTCACCGGCAAATACATCCTTGGGCTCCGTTCTGTAACTGTCTACTACTATTCTTGCCTTTGTTCTGTCATTCGGATTAAATTCTCCCGGTGAAGTGGTTGTTGCATCCTTATCTTTATTTTGTATATGTACAAAGAATTGCTCTTCAGTCTTTTTTATTTCACCTTCGGTAGAGTCACGGTATGTGATTTCAAGCTTTATCGGATAATAACCTGTATAGGTGTTTTTTTGTATTGCAAAACTGTAATCAAGGCTTGTAACTCCTCCGCTCTCAATCTTATCAAAATGTCTGTCATAGTTGGCATCATTTATTTCAAACGGAAAAACCGTATTGTCCTTATCCATCACCATATGAGCGGTAACATCAAAGGCTGTAAGCTTACCTGTATTTGCAAGATTAAGACCGAAGTTTAATACATCAGGATATTTACCTCTGGGTGTTGACTGTCCTTCACCTAAAGTAAACTCCACATCCTTTACCGCTTCCGATTCACTGCTGTCGGTTGTGGCTGATTTTTGAATATAAACATTTATATATTCCTGTATACCTCTTCCACCTTCTTTGTCATCTGCCAGATAAACAGGAATACCGTAGTAACCTTCAGGAATATCTCTTCTTACTCTTGCTGAAATAGTAATGCTTTTTTTCTTACCCTTACTTATCTTTCCTACATGCTTTCTGTCTGTAGTCTCGGATGTAAGTTCAAAAGGAAATTCTATATTTTCATCCTCTTCATCATCATAAGCTATACCTGCCCATGCATCCGCATAGTCTGAACCCGTTTCAACATAAAATGTTACACTCATCATTTTACCTGTTTTTCCGACAGGTATCTTATCCTGATGAAATACATTGTTGCTTTCTATGTTTCTTAACTTTGCAAAAGATTCTACCTGTGAGATAATGACCATTAAAAGAATCATCACAATTCCCAAAATTTTCTTTACACCGTTCATATTAACTAAACCGCCTTTCCATCTACTATTCTGATTTGTCTGTCTGCAACATTAGCTATATCATTATCATGTGTAACCATAATAAGAGTTTGATTTTCCTCTTTTACAATCCGCTTCATCAGCTCAAGTACTTCAGCCGTAGTCTTTGTATCCAGATTTCCTGTCGGTTCATCTGCAAAAATTATTTTAGGCTGCATAGCGAGTGCTCTTGCTATTCCTACTCTTTGTTGCTGACCTCCGCTCATAGCATTTCCGTTTTGATATATCTGTTTTTCAAGACCCACCAAAGTCAGATATTTCTTAGCCGTTTCAATCCTTTTCTTTACGTCAACACCTCTGAATACCAGCGGTAAAGCCACATTGTCAAGTGCATTCATAGTCGGTAACAGATTATATGATTGAAAAATAAATCCTACATTGTTTCGTCTGAATGCCACCAATTGATTTTCTTTAAGCTTTTCAAGATGAGTTTTGCCGATTATTATCTCTCCCTTAGTCGGTTTTTCAAGTCCTGCCAGCATATTAAGGAGTGTAGATTTTCCGGAACCCGAAGGACCTACTATCGCCACGAACTCTCCCTTATTTATAGTAAAATCCAAGCCGTCAAGGGCATGTACTATATTTTCTCCCGCTTTATAGAACTTATAAAGCCCTTTTACTTCAATTATTACATCATCCATCATACTCACCCTTTTATAAATACGATATACTTCTATGTACATTCTATCATAGCATATATTTTGTGTATTTATCTTTTTATTTTTGAATTTTTTATGTTTTTATTAAATATAAAAAAGCCGACTGATAAATGTGTTATACAAATATCAGTCAGCTCTATTTATTGGGCTACAAGCTCTTTTACTTTATTTTTCTTAACAATCGGTTTAAATACAAGTTCTCTGTCTTTGTCCTCGCCTTTGCAATCCACCTTAAGAGAGTCTCCCTGCTTTACATTTCCAAGAAGTATCTGCTCAGCCATCTTATCTTCTATCTCATTTTGCAGAGCACGTTTTAGCGGTCTTGCACCGTATTTCTTATCATAACCCTTATCAATAAGGAATTCCTTGGCCTTTTCTGTAAGTTTCAGATTCATCTGCATCTGCTCGGAAAGTCTGTTGTTAATTTCCTTAAGCAATATGTCCAAAATCTCTTTTAAGTTATCACGTGTAAGCTGATGGAATACTATAGTTTCATCAATTCTGTTTAAAAATTCAGGTTTAAACATCTGCTTCACTTCATCCATAACATTACTTTTCATTGCTGAATAGTCTTTTTCATCATCGGAGTTTGAAGCAAATCCGAGATGTTTCGGCTCCACTATTCTCTGTGCTCCTGCATTTGAAGTTAGAATAATAACCGTATTCTTAAAATCAACAGTTCTGCCGCTTGAATCTGTAATATGTCCGTCATCAAGCACCTGTAAAAGTATATTGAACACATCAGGATGAGCCTTTTCAATCTCATCAAAAAGTATTACCGAATATGGATTTCTTCTCACCTTCTCTGAGAGCTGTCCACCTTCATCATATCCTACATATCCGGGAGGTGACCCTACCATCTTTGAAACAGAATGCTTTTCCATGTATTCACTCATATCAACACGAATAAGTGCACTTTCAGACCCGAACATGCTGTATGCAAGAGCTTTTGAAAGTTCAGTCTTACCGACACCTGTAGGTCCTAAAAACAAAAATGAACCTATAGGTCTTTTCGGATCTTTAAGACCTACTCTGCCTCTTCTTATAGCTCTTGCTACCGCATTAACCGCTTCTTCCTGTCCTACAACTCTTTCATGTAAAACCTTCTCAAGATTATTGAGTCTTTGAGAATCGTTTTCGGTAATCTTCTTTACAGGAATTTTTGTCCAAAGTGCAACAACATCCGCAATTTCATCCTCATCTACAACAAGCTTTTTATTTCTCTTGTCTTCAATCCATTTGTCACGCAGTTTATTTTGCTTTTCTCTGAGTTTTTCCTGCTTTTCTTTTATTTCACCGGCTCTTTCAAACTCTTCGGCACTTACGGCATCCTCTTTTTCTTTTTCCATTTTTTCAATTTCGGCCTTTATTTCCTTTATCTTTTCAGGCTCCATATAATTGCTGATTCTTGTCTTGGAAGCCGCCTCATCTACAAGATCTATTGCCTTATCCGGCAAAAATCTGTCTGAGATATATCTCTTTGACAGCTTTACGGCACTTTCAATTGCTCTGTCTGTAATGGATACCGCATGATGTTCTTCATACTTATGTTTAAGACCCAGAAGTATCTTAGTAGCATCTTCCAAAGAAGGCTCTTCAACTATTATAGGCTGGAATCTTCTCTCCAGTGCGGAGTCCTTTTCTATATGTTTTCTGTACTCATCTATTGTGGTTGCACCTATAAGCTGCAACTCACCTCTGGCAAGTAAAGGCTTTAAAATATTTGAAGCGTCCACCGCTCCTTCGGCGCCTCCTGCACCGATAATAGTATGAAGCTCATCAAGGAAAAGTAATACATTTCCGGCACTTACCACTTCATTTATTACTTTCTTTATTCTTTCTTCAAATTCACCACGATATTTTGAACCTGCAATCATAGCGGGAAGATCAAGTGTCACAAGTCTTTTATCAAGCAATGTGTCAGGCACTTCCTTTGATATAATACGTGATGCCAGTCCTTCAACTACAGCAGTCTTACCGACTCCCGGCTCACCTATAAGTACGGGATTGTTCTTGGTTCGTCTTGATAAAATCTGCATAACTCTGTTTGTCTCATTATCTCTTCCGATAACCGGATCAAGTTTTCCTACTCTTGCAAATTCTGTAAGATCTCTGGAATATTTATCAAGTGTAGGGGTTGCAAGTGAATTTGACTTATTGCTCGTCTTTTCATAGTTTTCCTTTCGCTCAGTCTCTTCACCCATTGCAGATAAAATTTCCATATAAAGTTTTTGAATATTTATATTCATTGTCAAAAGGAGCTTATGTGCAATACATGCACTGTCCTTTATTATTGCAATCAAAATATGTTCCGTACCGATAAGTGCGGATTTATATCTTGTGGCTTCTCTGTATGCATTTTGTAATACGCCGATTGCAAGCGGTGAATAATTTTGCCTGCTCTCTATCGCCACATTATAATTTGAAACTATAAGTTGATCTATTAAATTTAAAATTTTTTCTTCCGTTATTCCGTTTTTCTCAAGTATTTTAGCTGCAACACCACTTCCTTCTTGTACCAGACCAAGAAGGAGATGTTCGGTGCCGACATAATTTTGCGATAATTCTTTAGCAGCCATTTCGGCATACTTAATCGCCTCCTTTGCTTGAGATGTATATCTTTCAGCCATTAATTTCCCTTTCTATAGTAATTCTCCTATATTGTCCCTTATATATTTTGCTCTTATTTCATCTATTTCATCTTCACTTAAAGGTCTGCCTGCCATCTTCAAAAGATTTGAAGACTGAACGCCTATCATCATTGAATATAATTTACTTTCATTAGTAAGATCAATCAATCCGTCGGCACTGCCTGCCATAAGTGAACTTAAAAAACTCAGTGCATCCTTTAAAGAAAGCTTTCTTGCATATTTTAAAACACCGAATGATTTATATGCTTCATCCTGCTTCTCAAGTCTTTTTTCAATGATTAGTGATTCCCTGAGTTTCCTTTCATTTGCATTCAGTTGATTTGCCACCTTTATTACAGTGTCTAAAATCTCTCTTTCTGAAATTCCCAAAGTTTTAGGATTGCTTATCTCAAACAATGCACCGTGATTTTCTCTACCTTCACCGTGTAAGCCCTTTATAGCCACCCCAAATCTTCCTACACTTGAAATCAGTTTTGAAAAGCCTTTGCTCTGTGTGGATGCAGGTAAATGAAGTACTATTGCAGCTCGCATTCCTGTACCGATATTTGTCGGATAAGTTGTCAGATAACCGTACTTTTCATTAAAAGCATATTCAAAATGCTCATTTATATAATCATCTATTTTGTTTGCCTTTTCAAGTAGTTCATATAAAGATATACCTACAGAAAGTGTTTGTAACCTTATATGATCATCACCGTTTATTACAATGCTTATATCTTCATTATCATTTAATATAATACCTGTAGGTGTCTTCTTCTTTGCCAGTGTCAAATTCAATACTTTTCTGTCATACATTGACATTCTTTCTATTTCTGAAATTCTGTCAAGTATATCGGCATTCGTATGTATTCCTAAGTCTGTAGATATATTTGACAATTCTCCTATGGTGTTATCAATAAGTTTTTTTGCTTCCGTATCTGAGAGTTTACTCGGAAACAATGCATTGTCAAAGTTTCTTGCAAGTCTTATTCTACTACTTATATAATTATAATCTGTATTCAAAGATACATTGTCATACCACATCTTCTTTGTCCTCTTTGATAGTCTTTATTTTGTCTCTAAGTATAGCCGCCTGTGCAAAATCCTCTTTTTTAATCGCATCTTCAAGTTTATGTTTCAAGTTTTCAATTTTTTTATCCTCATTGTTGAAGATATTATCAATGCTGTCTGTAACTATTGATTTTGGAAGTATCTTGTCATTTTTATGATAGTTCTTAGGAATTTTACCTACATGAGTATCATTTCCATGAATTTGCTTTATATTGTCATTTATCAAAAGATTAAAAACTTCAAAGCAGTCTTTACATCCGAACATTGAGTTTTTAATAAAATCATCATAGCTCGTATTACATGTCGGACATACAATCTGTCTATATTCATTGTTCTCTTCCTTTTCAAATACATCTCCAAGTATTCCTGAAAGCAGCTTTGAAAAGCTGAAGTCTTTATCAAACAAACTTGAATATTGATCTATCTCTCCGGCACATTTAGAACATAAATGATGTTCATTTTTTTGATCTCCGTCTATTATTTCAGTGTAAAAGACATTTGCTTCTCTAATTTTACATTTTTCACATAACATCTTTGTTATTACATCTCCTCAAATTCTTGTACTTCAAACTCATTATAAAGTTCATCTATAAGTTCATGCGCTTCTCTCCTCGTAACACCGTTGCATATTCCCCTTGCCACAACTACTCCGAACTCTTTTCTCATATTATCAAGCACCCGCAGTTTGTCGGCATCCACTTTTATGACTGCACCTTTTCTTCTGTCAAGCTGTACAAAGCCTTCTCTTTTTAGTGTAGCGTAAGCTTTGTTCACAGTATGCATATTGATACCTATTTCTTCGGCCAATTGTCTAACAGAAGGTAAAATGTCTCCTTCGTGGTATTTGTTTGTTGCAATTCCAAATATTATTTGATTACAAAGTTGTACATATATAGCTTCTTCACTATGAAAATCTATTATTACATCCATACCCACACTCCAATATAATATAAAAATTTGTCTAATTTATGTTTTACGCATCCTATATTGATAAGAAAATATAGGTTTGCTGTTTAAGTAAGTTATAAATGTTATAGTGACAGTATAACACAATGCTATATGAAAAACAACATTTTATACTTTGAACATATTTGCACATTATCAAACAACATTTATACTAAAAGCTGAATATAACTTTCAATTTATATTAAGTCCAGTTGAATTGCATAAAATTTTCGCCCTTATATCTGTATTTATGTGCTTATCATTACTAAAGTTCATAATTTATTAACTTTTTTACTATTGCATATATGCTCCAATTATGTTATTATACTCTTCGTAGTTGAGAGTTTTCTTGCGTTGACCTCTCACTACAAAATGTGCATTATGCACTCCTATATCACTCTAACAGGGAAACAGCAGCCGTGAGGCTGCTGTTTCTCGTTGTATCAATATTTACTTTTCTATGTTTAAATCTCTTCTGAAAACCTTAGCCATCTCCTCATAGTCGCTGTCTTTCAAATACTTTTTGTCAGGATTCATAGTAAATGTGGAACCCCATTCATCTCCACCCTCATATTTTGGAACTATATGCATATGTAAGTGGCAACCTGTATCTCCATACATACCATAATTTACTTTACTTGGTGCAAAAACCTTGTGTATCACTTTTGCTATTTTGTTTACATCCGCAAAGAACAGATTTCTTTCTTCATCGGAAATATCCACTATTTCACTTACATGGTCTTTATAAGCCAGTATTACTCTGCCCATCTTTGTCTGCTCTTTAAATATATATAAATATCCGCTCTCCATCTGTCCTACAGGATATCCGAATTTATCAAGTAAATCTCCGTGTACACAGTAAGCACAATTATTATCTTTCATCTTTACTCCTTAAACTTTATTTTTAATCAACATTCTCATACACTACATTTCCTTCACAAATAGTATATACTATCTTCCCCTGTAATGTATCTCCAAGCCATGGTGAGTTACTTGATTTGCTCTCACTCTTATCGTATTTCCATTCTTTATTTATATCAAATACTACAATATCTGCAATTTCATCCTCTCGTAATACTCCTCTGTCCATATTGTAAAGCCTTGCAGGTTGATAGCTCATTCTGTTCATAAGCTCCATTAAAGTAAGGTGTCCCGGTTTAACAAGATACATATATCCAAGAGAAAAACTCGTTTCAAGCCCGATTATACCGCTTGGTGCATCTACAAAATTCTTATTTTTCTCTTCAACACTGTGAGGTGCATGATCTGTTGCAATGATATCTATTGTACCGTCCTTTAATCCTTCAATTATTGCAAGTCTGTCCTCTTCTTCTCTCAACGGAGGATTCATTTTTGCAAGTGTACCGTATTTTATTACATCCTTATCCGTAAGCGCAAAGTGATGTGGGGTAGCCTCGGCAAATACTCGAAGTCCGGCTCTTTTAGCTTTTCTTACAAGTTCAACGCTTTCCTTGGCGCTGATATGCTGTATGCTGATTGTTGCTCCCGTTTCCCTTGCAAGTTTACAATCTCTTGCAACCATAGATATCTCAGCCTGTCTGTCTGAGCCGTAAATATGTAACTCATTTGATGAAGTACCGTGGTTGATTCCGTTTTCTTTAATAAACTTAGGATCCTCTTCATGAAATGAAAGCGGCATTTTAATATTTCTTGCAAGCTTCATAGCTTCTCGTGCCATATTTTCATCAAGTAAAGGTCTTCCATCATCTGTAAAGCCTACCGCACCGGCCTCTCTAAGTTCTTTTAAATCAGCAAGCTCTTCACCCTTCATACCCTTTGTGATGCAGGCACATGTTTTCACATTTATCGGTGTATTTCTTCCCTTTTTGAGCACTTCAAATATAAGTTCAGGACTGTCGATTGCAGGCTTGGTATTTGCCATAGCAACTATTGTGGTAAATCCTCCTTTGGCTGCAGCTCTTGCACCGCTTGCTATATCTTCCTTATATTCAAATCCCGGCTCTCTTAAATGTACATGTACATCTACAAATCCGGGTGCCGCACAAAGTCCTGTACAATCATAAACTTTCAGTCTCTCTCCGTTGGCTCTTGCCATAAGGGTCGCATCCAGGTATAAATCCTTATCTATCTTCGTAATTCTACCCTCTGATATGAGTATATCTCTTATATCGTCAGTCCTTGTACAGGGATCCAACAATCTGACATTTTTCAACATTATCATATAAATATATTCCTTTCTGTAATACTTATATCGGGCTATATTATATCATATAAAAGATTTTGATGGAAATTTTATATAGAAATTTGTATTAAAAAAGGTGACTGCTTTCACAATCACCTACGAAAAGTTTAATTAAATTACTTAAGAGTAACCTGTGCTCCAACTTCTTCAAGCTGCTTCTTGATACCCTCAGCCTCTTCCTTAGAAACCTCTGCCTTAAGAACCTTAGGAGCTCCGTCAACAAGATCCTTTGCTTCCTTAAGTCCAAGTCCTGTAACCTCACGAACAACCTTGATAACCTTAACCTTCTGGTCTCCTGCTGCTGTAAGCTCTACGTCGAACTCTGTCTTCTCCTCAGCTGCTGCTGCACCTGCACCTGCTGCTGCTACTACAACGCCAGCTGCTGCTGAAACGCCAAACTCTTCCTCACAAGCCTTTACAAGCTCATTTAATTCAAGAACTGATAATTCCTTAATTGCATCGATAAACTCTGCAGTTGTTAACTTTGCCATTTAATAATCCTCCATTATTTGTTTTATTTACGCTTCTTTGCTTTCAGCGATCTGATTAAGCACACGAGCGAAGTTTGTAATTGGTGACTGAATGCTTCCAAGGAGCTTTCCAATCAACTCGTCTCTTGATGGTATTGTAGCTATAAGCTTGATTCCATCCTGGTCATATGTTACACCGTCTACTACTCCTGCCTTTAACTCAAGCTTTGGAGCAGTCTTAGAGAAATTGTGTAAGATTCTAGCAGGTGCAGTTGCATCTTCCTTTGAAACTGCAATCGCTGTAGGTCCTTCAAGTGAGCTGTCAAGTGTCTCAAATGCAGTTCCCTTAGCTGCCAAACGAATCATTGTGTTCTTATAAACCTTATAAGTTACACCTGCTTCTCTAAGTTCCTTACGAAGCTTTGTATCCTGATCGGCTGTAAGACCACGGTAGTCAACGACTACAGCTGCCTGTGCGCCATCTAAAAGCTCGGCAATTTCCTTAACTATAGGCTGTTTTAATTCGATTTTTGCCATTTCTAACCTCCTTTATAGTTTCAGTAAAACCCGTAAAAGCAATAAGTGTAAATCTAAAAAACCCTCTGACATGCAGACAGAGAGTAAGAATACATTAACGTACTTAGTCACTTCCTCGGTAGGCATTACTTTAAGCCATAAGCACCTACTGTCTACGGTCGTTTTACCTTGCCTAGGATACCAAATAAAGCAATGTTTGTCAATAGGAAAATTTATTTTTCTTCAATATTTATTTTTCTTCAATATTCGTCACCATATTAAAATATACATTAAAATAAATAATATCATTCTTATATGTGACATGTATTTTACCCTTGTGCCTGTTTATAATATTTCTTGCAATGGAAAGTCCTACCCCATAACCCGAAATACTGCTGTTATGTGACTTATCTTCTCTGTAAAACCTTTCAAAAAACTTCGAATAGTCTATATTTTTTCCTTCTTTATAGGTATTATATATGACCAGTTTCGCCTTTTTAAAGGTAATACCATGCTGTGACAACCTAACGCCTATAGTGCCACCTTCATCACAGTACTTATTTGCATTGTCTATAAGTATATTTATAAGCTCATACAATGCACCTTCATCTCCTGATATAAATATATCTTTTTGTATATCCGATTCAAAGTTTTTTCCACCCTTTATTGCAATTGATTTAAATGACTTTGATGACTTTTCCACTATACCTGAAAAATTAATATTTATAGCAGCCACACTTGTCTGTTCTTCAAATCTTGCAAGTACAACAAGTCTGTTTATAAGTTCAGTCAAACGCTGTATCTGTTCTTTACTGCTTTGTGTCCATTCATTTTCACCGCCTAACATCTCACAAAGCTCATTATTTGCAGAAATAATGGCAATTGGAGTCTTAAGTTCATGGCTCGCATTGGTAATAAAAGCCCTTTGATTTCTATAGTTTTCCATAAAAGGCATCATTACCTTACCCGAGAATATAACAAATATTATTATAAAGAAGACAAGATTTGAAAAGAAAATAAAAACCGATGTCTCTATCAAATCCGCTCTGTCTTCCGAATACCTTGTAGTATCCAAAACCACGATAAGCTTGCTGTTATCTGTTTCATTAATATTAAATTTATATGCAAACTTTTGTCCTTCTGTTGTAGTAAAACTTCCATACGTTTTGCCTCCGGAAAGAATTTTCTTTACATAAAAGACAACATCGGTATCGGATAAATTTGCAATATGCTCGGTATTCATAGTAATTACCTTATTACTACTGTCCACCTGAGCGCTGAAATATCTGTATTGAATTATAATATCCGAGTTTGTTTTTCTGCCGAGAATTTTCTCCACAATATCTTCATCCGGGAGGACTCCGTCATTATCAGATAATAAATCCAATATTTTATTTATTCTGTTTTCACTTGTTGCATATTTTGATGCATTCAAAATACCTATTATTGAAATAAGCATTACAACGACTGCAACTGTAGCAACCACGATAAATTGTATACGAAGTCTCCTAAACAAATCACACCTCAACTAATTCAAACTCACGATTTTCTTCTCCCGTTATTTCTATATTGGCATTGATTGCTTTCAGCTTTTGCTTTAAATATGATATATAAATCCATACATAACCGGCATCACATTCATCATCTTTTGACCATACATGATTGTATATATACTCGGTTGACAACTTTTTATTCTTATTTTTCATAAGGACTTCCATAAGTTTGGTTTCCTTACCGGCCAGAATAATAGAATTCTTTGCTGAAAGCTCCTGCTCTGCAACATTTAACTTAACACTTCCGAATATAAGTACATTTTCATTAAAACTTGTATCAATTCTTCTTTCCAAAGAACGAATCCTGGCTACAAGTTCTTTTAGCAAAATAGGCTTTGTAAGATATTCATCAGCACCCATATCAAGTCCCGATATCTTATCGTCAACCTCACTCATGGCTGTAAGCATAATAACATATGTTGTATTACCTGATGATCTGAGTTCTTTTAAAACCTCAAGGCCGGATCTTTTCGGCATCATTATATCTAAAATCATCATATCAAATATTTCACTATTTGCAAGTTCAAGTGCTCTTTCTCCGTCAAATGCCTGTTTCACTTCATAGCCTTGCATTTCCAGTGCTGTGGCATATGCTCTTGAAAGCGCTATTTCATCTTCAGCTAATAATATTCTCATTATTGTCCGACTCCTCAATCAAATTCTTTATGGTTTGCATATTCAAATCACAGGATGCCAACTCATCCGCGCATCTTTTAAGCTCCTTTGTGATTCTTTCATGATTTCTTATATTTTTCTTATACTTCATTTGATGCTCAAGTGATGCCCATGAATCCATAGCTATAGTTCTTAACTGAACCTCTATATAATACTTTCCGTTTTCATTCCCCTCACAATCGGGATAATTCGTGACAATTTCAAGTATCATATGATAAGAGCGGTATCCGTTAGGCTTCACATTAAGAATATAGTCCTTTTCTTCAACCACATTTATATTTGGCATTTTCTTAAACATGCCAACCAGAGCATATATATCATCTACAAATCCGCATACTATTCTTACACCTATGGCATCTTTTATTTCCTTTAAAGCATTATATGTTGTGGGCTCAAACTCTCTTCTCTTACATTTTTCAATCATACTTTCATTTGTCTTTATTCTTGAAATAAAATGCTCAAAGAGTTTGTATCCCGTTTTATTCTTATACTCATCATTCAGCTTATATACCTCTTTTGATAATGTTTCTAAAATCAGTTCAAGGTATTTTTCATAGTCACCATATATATTCATCAAGTAAAATCCTTTTATCTTTTATATATAGTTTAGCATAAATAAGTGTATAAAGAATGAAAAAAGGCTAAACTTTTTTCAAGTTTAGCCTAAGAAAATATTCATATTTATTTGATATGTAAAAGCTCTACAGCAATCTGGAAGTAAATAACCAAAGACACCGCATCAACTATTGTTGTAATAAGCGGAGCCGCCATAATAGCCGGGTCGAGCTTCAGTCTCTTTGCAAGTATAGGAAGTATTCCACCTATAACTTTAGCTAAAAATACTGTGGCAAATAATGCCAAAACAACTGTAAGTGCTACAAGAGGCTGTCCCGGATACTGAATAATAAGTCTTATAAAGTTTACAAGACCGAGTATCAAACCGACAATAACAGATACCCTTGCCTCTTTCCATATAACTTTAAATATATCCGAACTAGCAACTTCACCAATAGTCATACCACGGATAATCATGGTAGAAGACTGTGAACCTGCATTACCTCCGGTATCCGTAAGCATTGGAACAAATGAAACAAGCAGCGGCATTACCTGGAATGCATCCTCATATCTTGTAAGTATACCACCTGTAAGCATTGAACTTATCATGAGTACCAAAAGCCATGTGATTCTGTTCTTTGCAAGCTCCAATACGCTTGTTTTTAAGTAAGGCTTCTCGGACGGAAGCATAGCCGCCATCTTCTCAAAGTCCTCTGTCGCCTCTTCTTCCATAACATCCACAGCATCGTCAATTGTAACAATACCTACAAGTCGGTTTTCATGGTCGACAACCGGCAAAGATAACAAATCGTATTTATTGAATAAATCCGCAATCTCTTCTTTATCATCTGTAGTTACGGCTTTGATAACATTTGTATCCATTATATCTTCAATTTTGACTTCATAGTCATTCATTAAAAGATCTTTGACTGTTACCACACCTTCAAGCATTCGCTTGGCATCCATAACATAGCAGGTGTATATGGTTTCCTTATCATAACCATGTTTTCTGATATAGGCAAAAGCCTCCTGCACAGTCATAGTCTTCTTAAGTCCGATATACTCGGCAGTCATAATAGATCCTGCCGAATTTTCAGGATACTTAAGAAATTCGTTTATCTGTAATCTTGTACTTGGAGCGGCATTTTGTAAAACTCTCTTTACAACGGTTGCCGGAAGTTCTTCAAGCATATCTACAGCGTCATCCACATATAATTCTTCAATAATATATGCCAGCTCTTTATCTGTAATACTGTTTATTATATGTTCCTGAGTCTCTACCTCTAAACAAGCAAATACATCACTTGCAAGCTCCTTAGGAAGCATTCTGAAAATAATAATCTGCTTTTCGGAATCAAGCTCCTCTAAGAAGGATGCAATATCAAACTCATTCATCTCGCAGAGCTCATCTTTTAATTGTCGGAACTGTTTTCGTGATACAAGATCAAATAATACTTCTTTTACATTCTCTTCCATAGTCCCACCTTTCTCTGCAAAAAAATATTTTTATTCAAGGTCTGAAGTCTTCATGGAAAGATCGATTCTTCCCTTTACAGGGTCAACCTTAACTACCTTTACAGTAACCTCATCTCCTATTTTTACAACATCTTCAACTTTCTCCACTCTCTTGTCTGAAAGCTTTGAAATATGAACCATACCGTCCTTACCCGGTGCAAGCTCTACAAAAGCGCCGAACTCAAGCATACGAACAACCGTACCTCTCATAATCATTCCGGTTTCAATTTCTATTGTTATACCTCTGATTATATCAATAGCTTTATCAATCATAGCCTGATCCGTACCTGCAACAGAAACAAGTCCTTCTTCGCTTATGTCGATTTTTACTCCTGTATCCTCAATAATCTTATTGATGGTCTTGCCCTGCTTACCTACAACATCACCGATCTTTGTAGGATTAATCTGAATCTGTGAAATCTTAGGTGCATATGGACTGAGTTCTTTTCTAGGCTCAGATATACATGGCTTCATACATGTATCCATAATGAAATCTCTTGCTTCATGGCATCTTGCAATAGCACCCTTTACAATATCCTTTGTAAGTCCGTGAATCTTGATATCCATCTGAATAGCTGTAATACCCGCATCGGTTCCTGTTACCTTAAAGTCCATATCTCCGAAGAAATCTTCAAGTCCCTGAATATCTGTAAGAAGAACATAGTCATCATCAGAATCGCCTGTTACAAGACCGCATGATATACCTGCCACCATCTTCTTTATCGGTACTCCTGCAGCCATAAGCGCCATACATGAAGAACATGTAGATGCCATAGAAGTTGAACCGTTTGACTCAAAAGTCTCTGATACGGATCTTATAGCATATGGGAACTCCTCAGGAGTAGGAAGTACAGGTATAAGTGCACGCTCAGCCAATGCACCATGTCCTATTTCTCTTCTTCCCGGACCTCTTGAAGGTCTTGTCTCACCTACAGAATATGAAGGGAAATTGTACTGGTGAATATATCTCTTTGTAGTTTCCAAAAGATTAAGTCCGTCAATCTTTTGTGCCTCTGCTAAAGGTGCAAGTGTAACTATATTACAAATCTGAGTCTGTCCTCTTGTAAACATAGCTGAACCGTGTACTCTCGGTATAATATCCGTCTCAGCCGCAAGTGTACGAATCTGATTCATGGCCCTGCCGTCAGGTCTCTTCTGATCCTTTAGAATCATCTTTCTTACAGTCTTCTTCTGATACTGGTAAATAGCCTCACCAAGTAAAGGTAACCACTCTTCCTTGTCTGCAAATGCCTCTTCAAGTCTTTGTGTGATTGCCTTTATATTTTCTTCTCTAACCTGCTTTTCATCTGTGAAAACCGCTACTTCCATCTCCTGTGGAGGTACGATTTCCTTAATAGCTGCTGTAAGCTCCTCAGGAATGACAAATGCTGTGTAAGAATGTTTTTCCTTACCTACTTCCGCCACAATCTTATCGATAAATGCAATAATCTCCTTATTTACGGAATCGGCCTTATATATAGCCTCAATCATCTTCTCATCAGGTATCTCGTTTGCACCCGCTTCAATCATTATTACCTTATCTCTTGTAGATGCTACCGTAAGCTTAAGATCCGATACTGCCATCTGCTCTTCATTAGGGTTTACAACAAAGAAACCGCCTACCATACCGATCTGTGTAGTAGCACAAGGTCCGTCAAAAGGTATATCTGAAATAGCTGTTGCTATTGCAGAACCGAGCATAGCTGTAAGCTCAGGTGAACAATCGGGATCTACAGACATTACAAGATTGTTTAATGTAACATCGTTTCTGTAATCCTTAGGAAAAAGCGGTCTCATAGGTCTGTCTATAACTCTTGAAGTAAGTATAGCATTTTCACTTGCCTTTCCTTCTCTCTTATTAAATCCTCCCGGCATTTTACCTACCGCATACATCTTCTCCTCATATTCTACCGAAAGAGGGAAGAAATCAATACCGTCTCTTGGCTTATCCGATGCTGTAGCTGTAGATAAAACCGTTGTATCGCCATAGTGCATAAATGCGGCACCGTTAGCCTGTGCAGCCACTCTCCCGATATCAACTCTGAGAGTACGACCTGCAAGTTCCATTGAATAACTTTTAAATTCCTTACTCATTTCATCTCCTTTTGGCTTGCCGATATTCGAGAAGATTTCTTCTTGAAACATAAAAATATGAACTAGTGATAAAAACTAAAACAATGCTTTAGTGCTTATCACTAGCTTCGGCAACAAGCCATATTATTAATTATAAAAAAGGTGGAGAAAAACTCTCCACCAAAGACTTTTATTATTTTCTAAGTCCAAGCTTCTCTATAAGTGCACGATAACCCTCAAGATCCTTATTCTTAAGATACTGTAAAAGGTTTCTTCTCTTACCAACCATCTTTAAAAGACCTCTTCTTGAGTGATGATCCTTAGGATTTGCCTTTAAATGCTCTGTTAACTCAGTGATTCTTGCTGTAAGAACTGCTACCTGAACCTCAGGCGAACCTGTATCGCCTGCTTTTCTTGCATACTCTTCCATGATAGCTGTCTTTTTCTCTTTTGTAATCATATTATTTCTCCTTTAAAAAATCTTACCGTATACATAAGAAAAGGTTGGAGTATCCAAATCTCATGTATAGGCGTTACTACCCAAAAATAATACCAAAACAGGCAGGCAATGTCAATGGCCAAATTCTATTTGCAGCTAAAAAATCTACTCTGAAAGAGCTTTTTTAACAGCCTCTTTAATAGCATCCGATGAAAGAGTGGCACGACTTATAGCATCCACACCGTCAACTTCCGATTTTTTCTTTCCTGCAAGTTTTTCAAATATTTTCTGAGCTTTTCTCCAGAAAGGCTGATTTGAACCTGAATATGTTTCATCATCTTCCACACTTATTATTTGACCTGTTTTTACATTGTAAACGACTTTTACTCTGGCATCATAATCATATAAATCTACCGGAGCACTTGCGGTGACGGTCTTTGTAACTATTTCAGGTGTTTTGTCATCAGTTTTTTCCACATCCTTATATTTAAGCCTTAGTACCACATAACCTTTACCATAACGTGGACTCTTATATTTAGTAAGATTTATGCCAAGCGTATTATCACTCTTGGTAATAGTATTTTCAATTTCACCACCCTTTGAGTTCAATACTTTTACAGTGAATGTAGACTTTGTCCAGTTTTCATATTTCTTTGGAATCATCACATTGTATATCATATAATGTGCATTGCTGTTTTCAAACTGTTCTTTTGTTATAGTCTCCTTTTTTAGCAGTTCACTTCCGTCATAAAGCTCTACAGCAGAAGGGGTGTTTTCTGAAATTATATCTACAGCCTCTGTTTTAGATTCCGTTTTAGGCTCATTGTCTACATATTTAAAAGAAAACATAATATAACCGCCACTACCATGGAGAGCCATATAATCAGGTAATTCAATATTGAAAGTTAAATTTCTTTTTTTTACGTTAATATTTAAAAGATTACCTGATGCGTTATATACTTTTACAATAAATGTGTCCTTATCCCATTTGCCCTCATATTTTTTCGGTATTTCAGTATTGAAAAATCTCATATAGCCACTATTGTTTGTAAACTCTTCAAAACCGATGTTTTTTGTTACTACAAGCTTATCTTTATCGTAAATCTCAACCTTGGCAGGAGCATCATTATGCGGATCCGAAACATTTACATCAAAGTTTTCTGTTACAGTCTTTCCGTCTATCTCACGGCTTACACTTATCTTTTTTGTGCCGATATCCGCAGTTGTAAAGATATACTTATTGTCAGGGCTGAAATTGAACTTATTTTCCCTTACAACTTCGAATGTAGTAAATGTCTTATTATTTCCGTTCTTAGTTACAGCCTTTATGGCAATCTCATCTAAATTCAGTACATCTCCTACATAGAAGTTTTTCTTTACATTATCTGATATTATTTCAAAAAAAGCAATTTCTGAAGAATCCTTGGAAGAATCAACTACTACGGCATAGGTTTCAAATCCCCAGAAATTATAACCCTCATGACTTATATTCTTCAAATTAAACTGCCACTGTGAAATATGGCTGTCATATACACCATCCGTAAGTTTATATTCTCCGTCAAAAATAGACATACCTACGATTTTGCCTGCAGCCTCAATCTTGTAACGGTACTCGTCATTGCTCAGTTCTATTTTCTTTGTTTCTCCGGACTCATAATTAATCAAAATATGACTCGCATATTTTTTTGTTATCTTCTTTTCAGTCTGTATATCAGTTTCAAGCTTAATAAGAGCCGCATTCTGTCTGAATGTAACACGTCTGAACTCACCTTCTTTTGGAAGTTCTGTGCCGTTTGCCGGATCTGCAACTATTCCATAGTTTACAAACTCGTCAAAGTTTATATCCTTTGTCTCGCCTGACATATGAAGTCTTAATACCGTATGTGTTAAATCAAGAGTCTTACCCTTTGCAACTCCATCAGGTCTCTTTACAAACTCAATATAATCTATATCTGATTTCTTACCCTCTTTTTTAAACTTTCTTGACCTTTCAAGTGCATTTTCTACAGCACTTACATGTCCTTTTGCAGTTTCCGTTGCACCGCTTACCGCATCGTAGGCCTCTCCTGTACTGTTTTGAAGTTGCTTTGCAATCTCCTTGGTACTGTTAAGTCCTTCCAACATCTTTAAAATACGGTCTCTCTTTATTTCATAAGAACCGGCCTGCTTATCATCATCAGTATAAACGACCGAATCAACTTTTTCTATTTTACCGTCCTTAATAGTTACCTTAACTACATTAGGACCTCTCTGAATACTGTATCTGCTCCATGTAGCTGTTCCATACCATTCCCGTCTACAAGCTCGCCGCTGTTATCAGGTCTTATTACTACCGTATCATCATTTCCTGTCTGCTCTTTTTCATTCTTTTTTTCAGATTCTGATGCTGTATCATTATTTTCCTTTTTAGTAGTATAGACCTTATCTTCAGGCTTATTTATATCTTTATTCTTAGGAATTTCAGGCTCTACCGCCTTGTCAGGTATTACCTGTTCCATATTTTTCAGGTAAATTCCCTTTAATATCTTCCTTTCCTGTCTCAGGATTTACTTTCTCTGTCTTTTTGTCAGGTTGTACAGGCACTATCTTTTTAGTGTCGGAGCTTTTTGAACCGCCTTTAGTACTGTGAGAACTTCCTCCGGAATTACCGCTGTTTCTTTGCAGTCTTTTAGGTGATACCGAATCAAGATAATAATATTCACCGTCAATATACTGCCATCCTCTCAGCATTTCTCCAAACTTAGGATTGGAAGGTACGGAATTAAAATAATACCATTTATCTTCAATATTCTTCCATCCTGTTACCATCATACCGTTGTCAGGATCTATATAATATGAACCGTTTTCGGTATTAATCCAACCTCTGACTTCATTATGACTTTCATCATAAAACTTCCAATTTCCATCAATCAGTTCCCAATTACCTGCCGTAACTGCGGCAAAAGAACTGAAGTTTCCAAAAAATACCGTCATTACAACGGCAAGCAATAATAAATATGCTTTATTTATTTTATTAATCACAATTTTTCCCCCAATTTATAATTTATATTAACGGAATACATTTGAAAATATTGTCACCTCCCTCCTCAATTTATGAATTGATTTCAACATATTTTCCGATTTTTGGTATAAAAAATAAAAGTACTAACTTTATTTATAAATTAGTGCTTAACTTTATAAATTTAAATATAAAAATATATTAAAAATTTTATATATTTCTTAATGCTTGCTATTATATCATTATATTATTTTGTTAGTAATCCCTAACCCGTTTATAATATATGACAATTTTTCACAAATATACGTTATAAACCTTAACCGTTAGTTATGCTTAATAATATAAAAAATCCCTATAAGTTGATACATAATCAACCTATAGGGAAAATTTATCACTTATTACTTTATAAAAGATGTGCTCTCATCTCTTCGGCAGACATATCAAGAAGATATGCAGGTGGAACATCAAATACTGTATGAGCTCCTATTTTACCTTCTTTATGCATACGATATACAGCTCTTGAATATGCAACAATTACAGACGCTGTGAACTCAGGATTTGAATCAAGTTTTAAACTGTACTCAATCACATGATTGTTCTCATTATCCCAACCGGTCTTACCTGTTCTTATAACAAATCCTCCATGTGGAAGTTTTGAATGATTTTTCTTCATCTCTTCCATAGAAATAAAGTGTACTGTTGTATCATAATCCGCGAAGTAATTCGGCATTGTCTTTATTTCATTTTCAATTTTTGCCTTATTCGCACCTTCCTTTGCAACCACATAGCATTCTCTTGTATGCTTCTGTCTTGTAGAAAGTTCAGGATTGCTGCCGCTTCTTACAGATTCAAGTGCGGCCTCAACAGGAACTGTATACTGTCTTGCATCAACAACGCCTTCAATTCTTCTTATGGCATCTGAATGTCCCTGACTTACACCCTTACCCCAGAAAGTATAATCTGCCCCTGTAGGAAGAACGGCATTTGCATAAACTCTGTTTAATGAAAACATACCCGGATCCCATCCTGCAGATATAAGTCCGAAATGATGACTTACCTTTGCGGCATCATCGACCTTTTCAAAATGCTCAGGAATATTTGCATGAGTATCAAAGCTGTCAACAACATTGAAATACTTAGCATACTCAGGGGTTTGCTTAGGTAAGTCTGTAGCACTTCCTCCGCAAAGTATCATTACATCAATTTTATCTTGATATTCCAAAACATTTTCAATATTTTCAACTTTAGCATCAGATGTAAGAATCTTTACACTTGAAGGATCTCTTCTTGTAAATACTGCGACAAGCTTCATGTCCTTTGTATGTTTGATAGCACACTCAATTCCTCTTCCAAGGTTACCATATCCCAAAATACCTATTCTTATCATTTTCTCACCAGCCATCAGCTAAATTAATCAACCGGGCAAATCCTTTCTTTATTGCTTTAATATACATAGATCGTAATGAAAAAGGATAGAACTACTCTAAGACTCCACTTTGAGCATTCTATCCTAAATATGTAAATCATTCACAACGAACTATGTTGTTTGCTGTATATATAATAATACTTTTTTAAAAAATTGCAAGAACTTTTTCAAATCATTCTGTTATCTGTATTATTCTTTGCTTTTATCTTCGTGTTTTTTCCTTTCCACAAGCCTTCCCATATAGAATGCAATTATTCCTACACCTATACCGGTCTGAACACAAAAAAGCAGGCTTTCAACCTCACCCGGAAGTTCCTTTCCCAGTGCGGTTTCTATAATAGGATTAAACCAAGGCTCATATTCTCCGCCCTGTATCTCCGATACAACTTCACTTCCGGCATCATCAGAGCCTCCGAACTCGGCATTCTTTAACATAAACAAAGGTACAACAGCCATCAGTACAACTATTACAAGCAGACTTATAACAATTTTTTTATTCTTTGACATTAATTACTACCTCCCTCAATAAATCCGATTTCCTTAAGCTCCGGTTGTGCATATGTCTTAAGTCCGATTACTATAATAACTGTAAGCATACCTTCTATTATCGCAAGCGGTACCTGTGTAGGTGCAAATACCAACAAGAACTTGCCTGCAGAAGCCATAACTCCACCTTCTTTCATAGGATATGCAAATGCAAGCTGGAACGCCGTTACGACATAGGTAAGTAAATCACCTATAAATGCGGCAAGAAAAATAGAAACATTGTCATTTACCTTTGATTTTTTACAAATCTTATAAACTATAAATGATACAAAAGGTCCGGCAATTGCCATTGAAAAAGTATTTGCTCCAAGTGTGGTAAAGCCTCCATGTGCCAAAAGCAGTGCCTGGAAAATAAGTACTATAATACCAAGAATACTTACAGCACTTGGTCCGAATAAAATAGCCGCAAGTCCTGTACCGGTCATATGTGAGCAAGATCCCGTTACTGAAGGAATCTTAAGTGATGAAAGTACAAACACAAAAGCACCAGACATTGCCAAAAGTGTAATTGCCTTCCTGTCCTTAGCCACGGTCTTTTTAATTGACATATAACCTGCAATTAAAAACGGCAACGAAATAATACTCCAGGCTATTACATGTCCTACAGGTAAGTACCCCTCCATAATGTGCATGGCATTGGCTGTAAACGGCAGTGCAAAACTGAACGCAAACATTATTGCCAATGTCATCAAAATTTTCTCTTGTTTTCTCATGAAATCCTCCTAAAAAATATTTTTTATTAACTCAAGCTTTAGTCTTGAGGAATAAACATCTTTTTAAACTCATCTATATTTCTTGCAGGTTTATCTCCTGACTTTAGTACCTTGTTTTCTACAAGTGATTCAAAAACTTCCAAAAGTATAGGCTTTTTAAGATTAGCCTTTCTTAAAACCGCTTCATCACTGAGTACTGTGACCGGGTCTGAATCAGCTATTATATTGCCTTCACAAAATACCACTATTCTGTCAGCCCAGCGAAAAGCAAACTCCAAATCATGAGTGGAAATCACCAAAGTCTTTCCGTCCACACTTAATTTGTCCAAGACATCTTCAAAAATAGATATATTTTGCGGATCAAGTGAAGCTGTCGGTTCATCAAATATTATTATTTCGGAATCCATTGCTATGATATCCGCTATGCTTACTCTTTTTTTCTCACCACCGCTTAAATAATGTGGCGGCCTGTCTATAAGATGCATAATATCCATATAATTCAAAGAATTTTTAACTCTTTTTTCAACCTCATCCCTGCTTAAGCCAAGATTCATAGGCCCGAAGCTTACCTCCGCTCTTACAGTTGAGGCAATTATTTGATTATCGGCGTCTTGAAAAACAATTCCAACATTTTTTCTAAGCTCTTTTACCGAAGATTTATTTATAAGTTTATCTCTGTAATACAGTGCTCCACTTTCAGGCTTTAAAACACCGTTTATATTCAAAAAGAAAGTAGACTTTCCCGATCCGTTGGCTCCAAGAATTGCGAGTTTTTCACCTTCATATACATCTAAAGAAACACCTTTTAAAACCTTATGTTCTTTTGTGTATGAATAGTGGAGGTTTTCTGCCCTTAAGATAACTTTATTCATATAACATTCCCCATTCTGATATATACTGTTAAATATTGATTCCTGATGTAAAAAGCCATATAACAAACATAAATAAAATGCTTATAAAAACAAACAAAAAATAAAACTTATTCAAGCTCTTCTTATCCTCAAGAAAATTCAAATCACCGTCAAAGCATCTGGCTTCCATTGCGGTATAGTAAGCATTTGCCTTTTTTAACGATACTACTAAAATATTGCTTGCTATATTTCCGAATGTAGAGATTGAGGTCTTAAAATTATAATATCCCATCCTGGACATTGCGGAGTTTTTCATATTGGAATAGCTTTCAATAAGTATAAAAATAAATCTGTATATAAGATTCATAAGCTCAATTATAAGTTTCAGAACATGAAGTTTTCTTAGAGCATTAATTATTTCATATGGCATGGTCGAAAGAATCAACCCTTGCATAACACTTACACATGCTAAAACTTTAATAATCAGTTTGGCAGTTTCAATCAGCTGATCCTTTGAAGTATAAATATAGAAAACACCTATCTTTATATGGAATTCTCCCATATATTCAGATGAAATCCCCAAGGCAATTCCTATACTCGCCAAGATAATAAAGCTTAGAGGCGTAAAAAGTATTGAAATATATTCTTTAAAATCCATTCCTCCAAGATTTACACTTATAAAAAACAGTAAAAACAGTACATATCCTGATACAAAAATATTATTGAATATTATTGTTAAAATAAGAGTTAATAAAGCAGATATAAGTTTAAACTCCGGATTGATACTTCTAAGCTTTGATTTAAAAGCGTATAAATCTATTGAGAAATATCCGCCATGTTGATGTGCCATATAATTTTCCTCAAAAAAAGCTGCCTACATGAGATAGCAGGTTCCGCTCTAAATAAACCTGTTGATCCCTTGTAAGCAGCTAATATAAATAAATTAACCACATTTTTAGAAAATCAAAATACAAGTAAACATAAAAAAGTCATAAAACAAGTAAAATGGTGTCCTAAAACAATAAATCATTATAGATGAAGGCTTATGGGATCGTAAAACCGCTCATTACTTATAAAAATAAGTATATATTACATAGATGTATCCTGACTTAAATTCTAATAAAAAATTATTAGACGACTCGGCCTTCCCATTTATAAAACAGTGGCAAAAGAGTCTTTTAATTATTACAGTAGCGTCCCTGTGCGGGATTTTCACCCGACTTCCTATGCAAAGCATAAAATCTATGTGCTTGTTAAAGGTTATCATAAGATTTTATTAAAATCAAGATTTTTAAATAAAAAACGGTAGCAAGTAACAAAAATGTCTACTTGATACCGTTTTATTATATTACATTGCAAATAAGTCGTTTAGACTCTCTGACATTGTAGGATGTGTAAATATAAAGTTTGCAATGTCCTTTGCTTTAATACCATGATCCATTGCCAGCTTTATAAAGTTAATCATCTCATAAGACTCTTCACAGAAAAGCTCTGCACCCAATATTGTGCCGTCAGCTGTAACCAAAGCTTTTAACAGTCCGTCAGTCTTTCTTAAGACCTTAGCCTTCGGAATAGCATTTGCACTAAGGCTTAGAACTTTGTATTCCACTCCTGCAGCCTTTGCATCCTTTTCACTCATTCCCACTCTTGAAAACGGAGGGTTGATAAATACGGAATAAGAGAAAGCTCCTCTATTTTCTGTAGTTCTCTTATCTTCTCCCATTATTTCATCCCATATGATTCTACTGTCATCAAGTGAAATATATGTAAACTGAAGCTTACCGCAAACATCACCTGCCGCCCAGATATTATCTGCACTTGTCTTTAAATGCTCATCGGTAACTACACCACCTCTGTCGGTGAGCTTAACCCCTGCATTTTCGCATCCAAGGCCGTCAGTATTCGGTCTACGACCTACAGCAAGTAAAATTGCATCAGATTCCAAAGTCTTTGCCTCTCCTGCAACCTCATAATATAATTTGCCTTCTTCGGCTTTGGTCACCTTTGCACCTGTAACTATCTCTACAGATTTCGCTTCCAATACTTCACGGATTGCCTTTGCAATATCCTCGTCTTCTCTAGGTAAGAATTCATCACCGTCTTGTACTACCGTTACCTTGCTTCCGAAATCTGCATACATAGATGCAAACTCCAGTCCTATATAACCGCCACCTACAATAGTAAGTCTTTTCGGTAACTCCTCAAGATTCATAATAGACTCTGATGTATATACGCCTTTACTGTCGACTCCTTCAATCTTCGGTATTACAGTAACAGAACCTGTATTGATAATAAACTTCTCAGCCTCAATTTCCATATTTCCGTCTTTAGTTGAAACAATAATATGGTGATTATCCTTAAATGACGCCGTTCCGTCAATTATCTCCACACCTGTGCTTGCTATCTTATCGTAATTTGCCTTATTAAGAGCGGCTGTAAGTTTCTTCTTTTCAGCAACTGTCTCCTTATAATGCTGTGCTTTTTCCTCAAACTCTCCTTTTGGAGTTTTTAATGCATCTGTTATAAGTCTTTTTGAAGGAATACAACCTACATTAATGCAGGTACCTCCATACATATTTTTATCTTTCTCAATTAAAGCAACACTTTTACCGGATTTACTAAACTTCGCAGCAAGAGTCTTTCCTGCTTTACCGAAACCGATAACAACTATATCATAATTAGCCTTCATAAGCTTTACTTCCTTTCAATTTGATTTTATATTATTATACACCTAATTTTATACAATTGAAATACTTAAAATTAAATAATTAAAATTCCTCATCAACACAATACTCCATATCCCCGCTATTCCAAATATACATAATAGCGGATACAGGGTTTTTCCCTTCTTCCCAAAGCCATCCTGAGTAAGTAGTTGAATTTCCAAAGTAGCCTTCTGTAATAATCTCAAACTCACAATTTTTATGAACATCCATAAATTCCTCTAAAGAAATAGCATCTCCGATAAAATGACCTTTACCTAATGTTTTATTAAAAATCAACACACTGCAAAGCCTTAAATCACAATCTATAAAACAGACTTCACCCTTGTGTTCTACTTCTTCGTTGTTTACATATTGAAATAATGAATCAACCTTTAGAGTAAGCATTTTATTATGGAATTTGATTCCCTTTACTCTGCTACCATTTAGGCTGAAAATGATATTGGCGTGTCTGTCATATATAAATTTATTTATATTTTTGTCCATGATTTACTCCTTAGTGAATCTATAGCAGCAGAATTATGCTAATAATATTTTGACCGTTTAAAAGGGATTCTAATATAGCGGCTCAGTTGTCAAAATTTTAGATTTTTATAATGATATAAAATCAAACAACTATTTCCAACTGATATCAAGTTTCTTCTTCTCTTTTACACACTCTGTCAAATATAAGTTAATCAATGTTTGATACGGAATACCTGTTTCTACAGCTTCTTCTTTAAAATAATCTATAACTGTTGGCGATATCTTAATAGTTACCTGCTTCTTAAGCTCTTTAATGTATGGATTTTTTATAGCTTTACTAAAATCAAATTCCTTTTCAAGAAATTCATCTCTCATAGATTCACTCATGATAAAATACTCCTCTCATAATTTTTTCTTTCGTATGAAGTCGCTTTTCTTGAAGATATTATTATTATAACCGACTCTTTCCGAATACAATGAACAACAACTAAAATATTTCCTATATTACTACATCCTAGGATACGAAATCTTTCTTCCACATCTGAATGTAGATCATAATATTCTACAAGTGCCTCTTCGTCATAAAATACTGTTTTCGCCTCTTCAAAACTAATACCATGTTTTGCTTTATTTATAGTATTTTTATTATCATCCCATTCAAATGAATACATTACTTTACTCCCTTTTTTATAAAATAATTATATTATATTTACTTTATATTGTCTATGCTTAAAGTATGTCTTCTTTCTTTCAATATGCTTACAGCAACAGATAATTGAATTTCATTAATTATAATGTGGTATACTTGAATTTATATAATTTGGTTTTCTTTAGATAATAATCTTGTTTAATTATCATATTACTACCTCCCGAGAATAATTTAATTGGATTTCCACTGTTTTATTTTGAGTTATATATTTTTTTGTGTACTTTACACTTTATAACTTACTTATGGTATACTTAAAAAGTTAAAAAATCTGTTTTCTTCTATTTCAAAGTATTGAAAAACTGAATTTCAATACCCTATAAAACTTGTACTAATTGGAAGATATTACTGTATAAGGGGAACGAACGGATTACTTGAAAATAGTTTATAAAATAGGGAGAGAATAATGGAAATAGATTTAAGTCCTGAGGAAAAAAATAAAATAAATAATCTATGGAAAACCTCACGATTTCAGCGTAGTTGGAGATCCGTACAAAATATAGTAAATTGTAAAGATAGTGTTACGAATTATTTTGTTCGAAATATTATTCTGATATTTATAAGCATTATTGTCGGTATAGGCTTTTTCTTTTTGGAAGAACAAGGCATTCTTCCGGACAGTGTTTTGATAGATAAGCTTATGAAGTTCATCGCAAGACTGATTCTATTTCTTATAGCACTACAAATCATAAGTGTCCTGGTTTATAGCTTATTGGGTCCGAGCTTTGAAGAAAAGCAAAGAAGTAAACTGCGTGTACTTTACGAGAGTGAAATTCTTGAACCGATACTGCAAGCACTTTATCCTTTGGCCAAAATTGACACGGAACATGATATTTCACCAAGTAATGTAGCAGAAGTAGTTCCTGCCGCAAAATACTATGTCCAATCAGGTATACTTAAGCTAAACAATGAAAAGGATATTGAAATAGTGGATTTATATGCATATACTGTCACAAAGGGATCGGCAACATGGAAGGATGAGATAAAGCACCTCCATGAGATTACAGGTTTTATCGGACAAGTTTACTCTATAAAGAATACTCACTCTTTAAAAGGGAATTTGAGAATTATTCCGACAAAGCATTTCCTTAATATAAAGACTCAGGGAGGCTATCTTGCTGCCATGTCAGGCGGAAAGAAAATTAATGTAGACGATTTATGGCAAAACGAGCACTACAACATCTACTGTACTGACGAACAATCAGCAAGGATGTTCTTAACTCCTGCTGTTATCGACCTGTTTAACAACTGTTCTTCGGACTGTGAACTTTCTCTATACAGCACCGAATCTCGCATTTATATTTCAACTTATAATAATAAGCGTCTTTTTGCAGCACCGAGAAACAAAGATGGCCTTAGGTCATGGAGTATAGAAAAAGCTGCAATGAATATAAAATATGCTTTTGATTTTGCAGACAAAATAGCCGAGATTATGTAAGCATTAAAATAAATACATAACAATAATTTATATTTATCAACATTGCATATACTCTGTATTTATACTATAATTGTAATACAGCTAATTACATAATTATTGGAGGTGTAATATGTCAACACTACAAATTCGTATAGACGATCAACTAAAGAAAGACGCCGACTCACTATTTTCAAGTCTGGGTTTGGATACATCTACAGCAATAAGAATTTTCTTAAATGCTTCACTTGAGCACAATGGATTACCGTTTCCGGTCGCACATAATAAGCAATATAATGAAAGTTTTACAGCAATTCAAGATGCAAGATTACATAGAAACTTAAATGGGCCGTATAAATCTGCTAAGGAAGCGGTTTTGGCTATGTTGGAGGATTAAATGTATCAAATTCTATTTACAAACAAGATGAAGCGTGATGTAAAGCGAATCAAGAAGCGTGGTAAAAACATTTCAAAGTTGGTAGATGTACTTGATTTACTCAGCACAGGAAAACCGCTTGAATCTAAATATAGAGACCATCAACTTTCCGGTAATATGTCAGACTTTAGAGAATGTCACATAGAACCGGATTGGCTACTAATATATCGTATTGAAGATGATAGACTTATTATCATTGCGACTGAAACCGGTACTCATTCCGACCTTTTCGGTATGTAGCTTAAATTTTTTTAAATCCTAGATTTATATGCCTATTTCCTGTAAGCTGATATTTCTTCCATTTAAATCTGTAATCTCAGCCTTTTCATCATCAGTAAGGTTATCAATAAAAATACACCTTTCATTAGGATATCCACCGACAAATTCCATTTTGGGAATATGAATTTGGCTTGGGTTTTTCGCGAATAAACATAATCTGTTATCACCCCAAAATCTTGTGAGTGTTAATATCTGTTTCTTGTATATAACATCTATACCTTTCAATTTTATCTCCGTAATTTCTTTATTTTCATACCTTATTCTAAGTGTTCTTAAAATACTTGAGTTAATGCCACTATATCATCTTTGATAAGTTACCCTATATTATCTGAACCTTTTCATAATATACTTTAACTTTGGAGTTTCAATCACTTCATAAATCTCAAAGCCAAGCTTATCATAAACTCTCTTTGCACTTTTATTAAAGTCAAATACAGTCAAAGAAATACTTCTAATATTCTCATCTTTAAAGATAAAATCTATAAATTCTTTCAAAGCCGCTGTTCCAAGACCGGCTCCTGTTTTTGTAGGGTTTAATACAAATCTACCTATGTGAATGTTATCCTCTTGTATTCGCACTTCTTGTATCATTCCGATAAACTCTTCACCATTAAAAATCGAAAATTTGTTTTCCAATTTTTCTATTTTTTTATAAGTTAGCGGAAAAGAAACTTCTGTTCCCATCCATTGCTCTTGAAATATCTCTCCTCTTTCATTTGACCACTTGCATAAAAGTAAAATATTATCTTTATCGATACCTTTTACAAAACCAATGCTCATAGCAATCTCCAAAACATATTATAGCTCATATTGCAGCAGTTCTTGCCTCAGCTCTTTTACAATTTCCGCCATCTCTATGATATCATCTCCTATCATTTCATATGCTGCCTATCAAGTCCTATACCTGTAAATATTTCTTTAAGAGTAATTTCTTCTTTATTCAGGCCTTCTAAAAACTCTACGAGACTCAAGCTGTCATCAGAACCACTGATAAAGTCTCCCCAATATTTTGAAATATACATACTTCACCCCTCCTCGGCTTTTATTTTCAAATCTGTAGTTCTTCTCTCACCATCATCAATGCAAATCCCAAAAGATTTTCACCTCTCCACTTTTCCATATCCCATCTGTTTACATCTTTCATGGAAAGACCTATTCCCCAGATTTTATCCTGTACGGCACATTCCGCAAGTATGTCATTACCTGTATTCAGAAGTCTTTTCTTTAAATCTTTATTCTGAGAAAACTTCTCAAGCAAGCCCTTGTATATAATAATCTGTCTTACTCCGTTCCAATATGTATCATTATAATTTGAAACCTGCCTTCCAAGAGCTTTTATTTTTGAAACATCTGTAGTTTCTAAAATTTCCTTTGCAATTTTGGTATCATCAAAAATAATTGCCTTTTTATACATCATATATTGTTCCATTGAAGAGAACTTTATCGAATCAATTTTAAACTCTGAAATATACCAATTACTTAAATATCCGTTTTCCTCGTCAGGATTATGAAAACATCTTATATTCATATCATACCTCCTATAACCATTTTATACTTATATCAAAAAAGTGTCAAAACCCTTCAACTTTAAAGAGTCTTGACACTTTCTATTATCTGTTCATTATCAAATTTTTATATCTTGCCAGTTCTACTTTTGCATTAGCGAAGTCTACCATATGCCATTCCCAGTTCGGACTGCCGACTGTTCCCGGTGTATTGATATGACCTTCTTTCCCAAGTCCTATGATATCAGCCAAAGGTATAATGGCATACTCTGCCTTACTATTTAACACATAGTTCAAAAGCCTGTCCTTTATATTGCCTGCCTTTATACCCTGCTTCTTTAAAAACTCTCTGACCTTTCTTTTTGCAGCCACAGTCAGGCTTTCATACCACTGCATCAAAGTATCATTATCATGAGTTCCTGTATAGAAAATGACATTCTCTATATCATTTGATATATCTTTTGCATACTTTCCTTTTGTATCAATGGAGAATAGAAGAATTCTCATTCCCTTTAAGTGATAGTGATCCTTAAGCTCCAATACCTCAGGACGCAATTCTCCCAAATCCTCAGCCACAAGATTTATACCCGGAAGCTCCTTATTTAGGGTATCTATCACTTCATAGCCCGGAGCCTCAACCCATTCTCCGTCAATAGCTGTAGGACATGATGCAGGTATCTTCCAGAAAGTATCAAATGCACGGAAGTGATCGATACGGATGATATCAAATAACTTATTGCTGTATCCTATTCTGTCCACCCAGAACTTATATTTGTTTTTCTTTAAGTAGTCCCAGTCATAGATAGGATTTCCCCATCTCTGGCCTGTAGCACTGAAATAATCAGGCGGCACACCTGCAATAAACAGCGGTCTTCCGTCAGTATCAAGTAGGAAATTATCCTTACCTGACCATACATCTACAGAGTCAAGTCCGACATAGAAAGGCACATCGCCCATAACTTCAATGCCTGCTTCATTGGCATATCTTTTTACAGCCATCCACTGTGTATAGAAAATATATTGAATAAAGCATTGATATTCGGCTTCTTTTTCTACATTCTCAGAAAGTGCACTCTTTTCTCCTGACCAATTCTTGTAATCAGCCTTCCACTCATTCCAACAATCACCGTTGTTGTCAAGCTTTAGAGCACGAAAAACACCATAGGTATATACCCAATCCTGTGACATAAAGTCTTTATACGTAGGGGCGTTTTGTCCGTCTTTGGCCTTAAACTTTTCAAAAGCTTCTCTTAGGTAGCTTTCTTTAAAAGCTCTTACTGCCGTATAATCAACTCTTTTTGCATTTTCTCTAAATGTATCGGGTTTCTTATCAAGCAATCCGGATTCGAAAAGCAAGTCAAGACTGATATAAAGCTCATCACCTGCGCATGAGGAGTATGGTTGATAAGGAGAGTTTCCGTATCCTACAGGATTTAGCGGTAAAATCTGCCAGATCTTTACGCCGTTTTCCTTCATTATATCAATCCACTGATAAGAAGCCCATCCAAGCTCTCCCACACCTGTTGTGGAAGGGAGAGCTGAAACCGGCATTAAAATTCCTGTTTTCTTCATTCAATACTCCTTATAAATGCCAGATATCCTTGTTATACTCCGCGATGGTTCTGTCTGATGAGAAGAATCCGGCCTTTGCTATATTTACAAGTGCCTTCTTTGACCAAGACATCTCGTCTTCATAGTCATTTAACATCTGCTCTTTTGTCTTTATATAATCCTTTACATCAAGGAGTGCCATAAACCAGTCTTTACCTACAATTTCCTTATAAAGTCTGCAAAGATTCATCGGGTCTCCGATACGAATAAGTTCTTTGCTGATAATGAAGTCTACCAACTCCTCCACCTCAGGGTCATTATCATAGATATCGGCAGAACTATATGAAGCTGTTTCATAGAGCTTTATTACATCTTCAGACTTCTTACCGAAGATATAGATATTATCATCGCCTACAAGCTCATGAATTTCTACATTGGCACCGTCCTCTGTACCAAGTGTTACAGCACCGTTTAGCATAAACTTCATATTTCCTGTTCCTGAAGCTTCCTTTGATGCAAGCGAAATCTGCTCGGAAATATCACAAGCAGGGATAAGCTTTTCAGCCTTTGTAACATTGTAGTTTTCCACCATAACTATCTTAAGATATGGACTTACATCCAGGTCATTCTCCACCAACTGCTGCAGGCAAAGAATCAAATGAATTATATCTTTTGCAATAGTATAGGCAGGTGCTGCCTTTGCTCCGAAGATCATTGTAATCGGACGCTTCGGTAGATGTCCCTTCTTGATCTCTTTATATTTGTAAATAGCATAGAGTGCATTCATCTGCTGTCTCTTATACTCATGCAAACGCTTTATCTGAATATCAAATACAGAGTTCTCATCAATATCAATGTTCTGAGTCTGCTTTAAATACTTCTTAAGCTCTAATTTGGCATCCTTTTTGATTTCTCTAAGCTTCTTTAATACATTCTCATCATCTTTGTAGTCTAAAAGCTTTTCAAGATTTTCGGCATTATCCATATACTCAGGTCCTATAAGCTCGTTTAAATACTCTGAAAGCTCATGATTGCAGTGAACAAGCCATCTACGGAATGTAATACCGTTTGTCTTGTTGTTGAACTTCTCAGGGTAGATATCATAAAAATGCTTAAGCTCGGAGTTTTTCAAAATCTCTGTATGAAGAGCCGCAACACCGTTTACAGCGTAGCCGTAATGAATATCAATATGAGCCATATGTACACGGTTCTGATTGTCTATGATATATACTCTCTCATCACTGAACTCTCTTCTTATTCTGGCATCAAGCTCATAGATAATAGGCAATAACTGTGGAACTACCTTCTCCAAGTAGCTGATCGGCCACTTTTCAAGTGCCTCGGCAAGTATTGTATGATTTGTATAAGCACATGTCTTTCTTACAACATCAATAGCTGTATCCATGTTGAAGCCCTTTTGCTGTGTCAAAATACGGATAAGCTCAGGAATAACCATAGTAGGGTGAGTATCATTGATCTGAACACATACATGCTCATGAAGTCTGTAAAGATCTACACCTCTTCCTTCAGCCTCTCTTATAATTAGCTGTGCAGCATTGCTTACCATAAAGTACTGCTGATAAATTCTGAGCAGATGTCCTGCCTCATCACTGTCATCCGGATACAAGAACAATGTAAGGTTCTTACCGATATCATGTTTATCAAAATTTATGCCGTCTCTTATAATAGACTCGTCCACACTGTCAATATCAAAAAGATGTAATTTATTGCATTTGCTTTGATGATATCCCGGAACATCTATATCATACATTGTAGATTTCAAAGTAAAGTCTTTGAAAGGAACTTCAAAACTCACATCTGTTCTTGTAAGCCAGCTGTTATCTGTAATCCATGGATTCTTCTCTTCATACTGCTTATTGTCTACAAACTTTTGTAAGAAAAGTCCGTCATGATAGTTTAATCCTACACCGTCACCGTTTAATCCAAGTGTTGCGATAGAATCAAGGAAGCATGCGGCCAAACGTCCAAGACCACCGTTTCCAAGTGAAGGCTCAGGCTCCACCTCTTCAACTGCCGTTATATCGTGACCATTCTTTGCAAGTATTTCTCTTACTTCATCAAACATTCCAAGATTTATAAGATTGTTTGACAAAAGCTTTCCGATAAGGAACTCTGCTGAGATGTAATATAGCTTTCTATTTCCTGTATTATGCTCCATGCCTTCCATCTTCTCTTTTGTAATGTTCAAGAGTGCTGTGTAAATTTCCGCATCTGAAGCTGCTGAAATTTCCTTACCAAGTTTGTTCTTTAAAATTTCTTCTAATGACATACCTTTTTCTCCTTTTTTCAAATCCTACGGATTAAAGTTCCGTTTGCTTCAAGTACTTCTCCGTCAAACTTTCGTGAAAATAAAATCTCTTTCCCCATATCTATTTTGATAGGATTTTCCGAAGCATTTATTAAGACTTCCATACTGTTTCCATCTTCATCAATCTTGATATATTCCACACATCTGTCATTATCATAGTTATGTGGAAAGTGGAAATGTGGACTCCTACACATTTTCTCATTGCGCCTTAACATTATAAGACTTCTCATTGTAGCAATTTTTTCTACATTTTCACTGCTGTCAATCTCACTCCACGGCATACATCTCCTGCAATCCGGATCATGTGCACCTTCCATGGCTATCTCCGTACCGTAGTAGATACAAGGGCTTCCCGGAAGTGTGAAAAGAATTGCAAGCTGCTGATAAAACTTATCCAAATCATGGAATCTGTTTATAAGTCTTTCCGTGTCATGCGAATCAAGCAGATTGAATAATACATTGTTACTCTGCTGCATATACATTGTATAACAGCGGTTGACCATATACTCAAACTCATGCTTTTTCATAGTCTTATCAAGGAAAAAGTCATGAATTCCACTAAGCAGAGGATAATTCATCACAGAGTCGTATTCATCTCCCTGAAGCCACTGTATTGCATCATGCCAGATTTCTCCAAGCAGGTAAATATCAGGCTTTATAGCCTTTAGATGCTCTCTGATTTTTTTCAAAAACCTGTGTGATACCTCATTACCAACATCAAAACGAATACCGTCTATATCAAACTCTCTTATCCAATCTTCACAGATTTTACAAAAATAGTTTATAACCTCATCATTGTTGGTGTTAAGTTTCGGCATACCGTCCGTAAAAGCAAAAGTGTAATACCTTTTATCCCTTGTATCTCCTCTTTTTGCAATGTCTGCCCAGTTTTCCACCATGAACCAGTCTGCATACTTTGAATATTTCCCGTTTTCAAGCACATCAATCCATGGCTTAAATTTTCTTCCGGAGTGATTAAATACCGCATCCACCATAATACGAATACCCTTATTATGAGCCTCTTTGCAAAGTGCTTTCATGGTATCAATATCTCCAAAAGAAGGATCTATCTTTGTATAATCTGTTGTATCGTACTTATGATTAGATTCGGCTTCCATTATAGGATTCAGATAAATGCCTGTTATTCCAAGGTTTTGCAGGTAATCAAGTTTACTCCTGATTCCTTCCAAATTTCCACCGAATTTCTCATAATTGGTAACACTTCCATGATCTCTCCAAGGCAGAATATCTTCTGTATTTTTCTCAGGAGTACCATTACAAAATCTGTCAGGGAATATCTGATACCAAATAGTGTCATTTACCCATGCAGGTGTAACATTTATATCCGACGGATTCATCCACGGCATAATGAAGCATTGCAGCATTCTTCCGTCCATATGGAACTGTTCCTTGGTTAAAAATCCGTCTTCAAAATAATACCAGACACTGTCATGTGTATGCAGTTCAAAAAAATACTTACATCTTTTATATATAGGAGTAAGTGTCGTAGTCCACCATAACTGATTTGACAATCGCTTTTTATAGACTATCTCTTCTCTTTTTCCGGTCCACTTCTCGTTTCCGCCAAGTATTCCGGCTTCAAACGGATCACCACAGTGGATAAAAACCTGCTTAACATCATATCCTGTTTTTAAATTTATAATGAGTCTGTCCTTATCAAGAGCATAACTCATCTGTTCTGATGTTCTATGGTATACACCGGTAAATTCCATTATATCTCCTTTATGTTTTTCTTACCAAGTATCAATACACTTTGTTTTCCTACTTTTATAGGAGCCTTTACATTTATATTCTTTTTCCAAAGCATACTGTCATTGCCGTCACAAAGTACTTCAAAGCCTTTATCCAAAGACTCAACTTCAAAGTCCTTATTTGAAGCATTATAAATTACTTTGACCTGACTCCACAAAGAATCCTTATCATTGTTTACACTAAATCCTACAACCTGCTTTTGCTTCCACATATCGGTAATGTGCTTGTAGCTGTTTTCAGACTTATCACAAAGCCCCGAAATTTGTTTTCTAAGTGCAATCAGACCTTTATAGTAGTCGACAAGGTTCTTATTCTTATATGCAAGTTCCCAGTCAAGTTTGTTTATCTCAATAGGCATATTGTAGGTGTTGTCAAGTCCGCCCTTTGTTCTGCCGAATTCCTCGCCCGATAAGAAAAACAAAGTCCCCTGACAAGTCATATAAATTGCGGCTGCCAGTTTGTTTAATCTCATTATCTCATCTTTACCGGCGGTATCACTCAGTTTATCCCAAAGTGTCTGATTGTCATGTGCCGAAACATATGTGACTATCTGTGACGGTGCTTTCACACCTTTAAACTCTTTATTATATTTCGGGTCACACCATGCACTTACACTTGCAAGTATATCATCTTCTTTTTCCATGCCGCCGTTTACAAATCCGGCTTCCTTAGGTCTGAGTGCTGAACCCTTTATAGAATCTCTTGTGTTGTCACAAAATACTCCTATATTTTCATCTAAAAGAGCTATATTATCTTTGTTTGCAACTTTTTTATTGTATTCTATGGCGGTGTCAGTTGCAGACCAAGGCTCACCATAGATTATCTTTTCGCCCTTGCCGTATATGATATCCAGTTCTTTTCTGATATTGTTCATCAAATCGGTATCAAGAAGTCCCATCAAATCAAAGCGAAATCCGTCAATATGATATTCCCTTACCCAGTAAAGTACGGACTCCAAGATATATTTTGAACACATGGCTCTTTCACTTGCCACATCATTGCCGCAGGCAGAACCGTCGGATACCTTGCCGTCACTGAATGCTCTGTAAAAATACCAAGGCAGAGTCCTTTGAAACCATGAATCAAGTGAGTAAGTGTGATTGTATACCACATCCATAATCACGCCAAATCCGGCTTCATGAATAGATTGTATCATCTCCTTCATTTCGGTGATACGAACCTCACCGTGAAAGGCATCTGTAGCATACGAACCCTCAGGTACATTGTAATTTACAGGGTCATATCCCCAGTTGAACTCATCGTCTTTAGTTTCGTCCACAGAACCGTAATCATACATCGGCATTATTTGAATATGTGTCACACCCAGTTCTTTCAGATAGTCAAGTCCTGTAGGATGAATACCGTCATTATTTAATGTTGTATGCTTACAGGTAAAAGCCTTATACTTTCTGCGATACTCTAAAGGGAAACCTCCCGACTTATCATAGGAAAACTCTTTTACATGAAGCTCATATACAACTCTTTCTTTACCTTTTTTCGGTGCCTTATCATTTTCCCAACCTTTCGGATCAGTTTTTTTCAAGTTTACCGCCATACTTCTGATACCGTTGGCTCCGCAGGCTTTTGCATACGGGTCGGCGGTTAAAACTTCTTTAGAGTCTCTCTTTATCAAATAATCATAGTACACTTTATGAAGCTCTTTGTGTGAGTGAAAGCTCCAAACTCCCTTATCCTCTTTTTCCATAGGAATCTGCTCATACGCCTTGCCGCCGTCACCGGCTTCATAAAGATTTAGTACTACACTATCTGCACCCGGTGACCACAGTTTAAATGTGGTCTCGTTTTCATTACATTCCACACCAAGGTCATTTCCCTCATAAATATAGTTATCAAGAAACTCCTTTGATGAGTAATATTTTTTAAGTTCAATTATATTTTCCATTACTATCCCTTAACGGCACCTGAAATACCGTCTACATAGTATTTTTGCATGAATAAGAATAAGAGTGCAATCGGAATGGAAATAAGCACCGCTCCTGCCGCAAAGCTTGTGTACCAGCTGTCAATATATTCTTTTTCAAGCATCTTCCAAAGTCCGATAGCTATCGTATATTGGTCCGAGTTTGCTCTGCATATAACTCTCGCAAAGATAAAGTCAAGCCATGGTCCCATAAATGATGTTAAGACAGTATATACAATAATAGGTTTACTAAGCGGTAATGTAATCTTATAAAAAATCTGCCATCTGGTACATCCGTCCAAAAGTGCCGCCTCATCTATCGCTGCAGGAATTGTATCAAAAAATCCCTTTGCAATCTGGAATCCAAGCCCTGCACCTCCGGAGTAACATAGAATAAGTGCCAATTTAATAAGATTTCCCTCTGTAAGTCCCATTGCCTTTAAAATAAAGTATACAGCAATCATTGACATAAATCCCGGGAAGAGTCCTAGTACCATTGCCATGTTCATATAAGGCTTTCTGAGTTTAAACTTTATTCTTGAAAGGCAGTATGAAACTGCAAGTACATAAAATGCCGACAATATACATGAACAGATTGCGATAAACAAGGTGTTCATAAACATCTGCGGGAAGTTTAATATAGTTGTATCACTAAACAGCTTTGCATAGTTGTCAAGTGTAAACGCCTTTGGGAAGAAGGTCGATACATATGATCCCTTTTCCGCTCTAAAGCTTGTCAAAACTACCCAGAATATAGGGAAAAGCCAAATAACGGCCAATATAGCAAGAACGATATGTACAATAGTGTTGTTTATCATTCTCTTTTTCTTTGCAGATTGAAATTGCTTTGCCATAATTAGAATCCTCCCTCTTCCTTATATGATTTACTGTTTCTGTAAGTGAACAGTGCACCGATTGCCAAAATAACAAATGTCATAATACCGATAACCGCGCCGATATTGTAATACTGTTTGTCAATTGTCAACTTATAAAGCCATGTAACCAAAAGGTCTGTCTTACCTGCTGTTGAAGAGAGGTCTGTAACCGGATCTCCGCCCGACAAGAGGTAGATAACGTTGAAGTTGTTGATATTACCTGTAAATGTAACAATCAGGTAAGGTGTTGTAACATAGAGCATGTAAGGCAATGTAATCTTTGTAAATGTCTGTATTGCATTTGCCCCGTCAACTCTTGCCGCCTCATAAAGGTCCTCAGGGATATTTTGCAATACACCTGTAAGCTGAAGTAAGGTATACGGTACACCTACCCAGATATTGATAATGATAACGGTAACTCTTGCCCATGTCGGATCTGTAAAGAAAGGAAGACTCTTATCACTTGCTATAAGGCCAAGGTTTCTAAGAAGTACATTCACTGCACCTTCAGGCTGTAACATTGTACGCATTATAAGAAGTGATACGAACATAGGTACCGCACATGAAAGCACAAAACAAAATCTCCAAAATCCCTTTGCTCTTGTTCCTTTTCTGTTTATAAGGAGTGATAAAATCATACCGAAAATATAGTTACTGAATGTTGCGAAGAACGCCCAGATAACTGTCCATCCAAGCACCGACCAGAATGTACTTCCAAGGATACTTTTTGAATCAAACAATGTCTTGAAATTATCAAGTCCCACCCAATCAAACAGCATTAAATGATTGTCTATACGGCTATAGTTTGTAAATGCCATACAGATCATAAATACTAAAGGAAGTATTGTAAATATAAATACAAATGCTGTAGGCGGTGTCATAAACAGACGATATAAATTTTCATTTAAAAGTGTTTTCAAATCTTCTGCAAAGTTATTTACATGCTTACCTTCTTTGCGGAGACATTCAGCTTTGTATGCGCTCTTTAATGTACCTCTCCAGATAACTACCATAAGAACGGTAATCAAAATTGCGGCCACACCGTAAAGTAATATAAGAATTGACTGATCACCCTTTGTATAGGTATAAATCTGCTTTGCCTCATCCCATACTTCCTGCTGCTCTACGCTTCCAAGTGTTCGTAGACCCGCTATAAAGCCGATTCCGTTTACAAACATAAAGACAAGATATGCGATCTCTATAAAAAGATATATAAGTCCTTTTATAACCTGTCCGTTTACTATATTTCCAAATCCCATCAGGATCATGGAAAGCTTCGTTGATAATCCGCCCTCTTTTATTGCATTGGTGCAAGTGTATGGAGTCGGAAATTCATTAACTCTTTTTTTTAATAAACCCATAACATTTACCCCTTAATTTATTCCGTTACTGTTCATTGCCGCATTCATTGCTTCTGTCTGTTCTTTGGCATTATCATGTGTCACGCTCTTATTTCTGATTCCCTTACCCATGTTTTCAACAGGACTCCAACAATTACTCATAGCCGATACGAAAGGCTGAAGAATTGATGTATTGTTAAAGGTATTGTTCTGTGCCAAAACAAGTGCATCAGATGCTATCTCAGGATCCTTTAAAAGTTCGGTATTACAAGGAATAACATTTCTCAACTCATAGTGTGCTTTCTGTGCTTCCATTCCTCCGAGGTATACTGCAAGTGCAACCGCCTGTTCCATATGCTCACTGTGAGAATTTACTCCGATTGCCTTTGAACCTGCATATGCGAGCATCTGCTTTTGTTCACCTTTAATACTGTATGTAGGAAGTGAAGCTGCACCCATATTTTCTCCAAGTGCTTCCTTAATTGCATTTGCATCCCATGAACCTGTAAACATTGCATTTACACTTCCGTCACGAAGCCCTGCAAGTGCCGAACCGTCAGCATCAATTTTGAAATTAGGATTTGCTGCAAGGTCTATAACATAATTTGTAACATCTACAGCCTTGTCGCCTCCGAAGTCAACACCATTTGACTCATCGTTTTCATTTCCGAACAATGTACATCCGTTTCCAAGATAGAATGCAGGGAGATACCACGAATTTCCTAAAGGAAAAGACACCGTACCCTTCTTTAACATTGTGTCAAGGTTTTTTATGTCATCATCTGAAAATACGGACTTGTCATAAAACATATACCAGGTGTTTGTTGTAAAGGGTACACCGTAAAGCTCATTATTTACAGTAAGTGAATCCAAAAGCTCTTTTGAGTTGGTTGACTCAATAGTCTCTTTATACTTTCCTCCAAACTTTGCTATTGCCTTTGCATCGATAAGATTACTTATACGATCGTTTGCATACATAAATACATCGGCGCTCGCTTCCGGATCCTGTGATACCTGATCTGCAGCAGTCGCTTCATCTGCAACTCCGTAGACAAATGTGATATCCCATTCCGGATGTTCATTCGCAAAATTTTTACACATTGTCTGAAGCCACTCACCACTGTCTTTTGACTGATCTTCAGACGGCGACCAAACCATCAGCCTGACTTTCTCTACTCCGGCTGAGCTTTTACTGCCGGCACATGCGGTCAGCCCTACTCCCAGAGTCAAAGCCATGATTCCTGTTAGAAATCTTTTAAGACTTCCTACCATAATCTTACTACCTCCTGATTAAATTTTCGTATTGTTTCGTTAATGTAAATATATATCTTTTTTAATTCCCAGTCAATAAATTTTCATTTTTTCTTTATGTTTTTAAAGCCCGAAAATAAAGCTGTATACAGTATTCAAAAATTTTCGTTTTGTTTCCGAAATTCTTGAAAAATACCATATTATGTTCTTTGTTGCTTTTTAACATTTTATTCTATATAATAATATAAAAATGATTTTCTTTTATATGAAAGGATATTAAACTATGACCACAATACAGGATATTGCTGATAAATTAGGCATTTCCAAGAGTACTGTGTCAAAGGCATTAAATGATGCACCTGATGTTAGCGAAACTTTACGCAAACAAGTTCTTGAAACTGCTGTTGCATTGGATTATACAAAATTGAGGCGATATAAAAAGCCGACAAAAAAAATCTGTATTTTAATAGAAAGAGAAAATATAGAGTATTTGGAACCACATCACTTTGCTTATGATATTATCATCGGTTTTCGTCAACTTGCAGAGCCTGCAGGCTTTGAGGTGGAAACAGTGCCTGTTGATACCGATTTTCAAAAAAATAAAACATATGATATCTTTATGCTTGAACATGATTATGCAGGTTCATTTGTACTGGGATTCTCACTACATGATCCTTGGATTAATGATTTTAAAGACAGTCATACTCCTGCCGTACTTTTTGACAACTATATTACCGGAAATCCGTCTACCGCCTATGTCGGCATTGACAATAGTGAAGGAATGGAACTGATTCTTGATCATCTTACAAATCTCGGACATAAAAAAATAGCTTATCTTAGCGGTTCACTCGGATCCTATGTACTTCAAATGAGACATGCGGCTTTTTTACACGCTATGCATAGTCATGGCCATAAAACAACACCTGAGAACACAGGCTGTTCTTACTATCTGTCTGAGTGTATAGAAAAGCATCTACCAAGATTTTTGGAAGCCGGAATGACTGCTATAATCTGCAGCCATGATAATATTGCAGCTGCATCAATAACTCAGTGCCACCAGCTTGGCTATAAAGTTCCTGAAGATATAAGTATTATCGGATTTGACGATTTGCCTATAGCGGCTTACACATCACCTCCCCTTACTACTATAAAACAGGACAGAATAGAGCTTGGAAAAAGCGGATTCTTTGCCCTCTCAAGTCTTTTAAGCAATATACCCATCAGTACTTTTTTACTTCATGCAAAGCTTATTGAAAGAAAAACAACATCAAAAGTCTGTACAGGCAAAAAAAGCGACGATCTGTGATAACGCGGAAAGTCGCTTTTTATTTAGTTATATTTTTTTCGTATCAAGTATCCTGTTGGCATTTTCTATCCTTTCCTTCGTAGGCGGATCAATACCTTCAAGCTTATACTCAATTCCCAGATTATCCCATTTATGTCTTCCCAATGTGTGGTATGGCAATACTTCCACCTTCTCCACATTCTTTAAAGAAGAAATAAATTCCTTAAGTTTAATAAGATCCTCATCATAATCACTTCTTTCAGGTACCAAAACATGACGAATCCACATCCTTTTTCCCATTTCATCCATTGTTTTTGCCATTTCAAGAATATGATCGTTTTTCATGCCTGTTATAATTTCATGTCTTTTATTGTTTATCTCCTTTATATCAAGCATAATAAGATCCGTATATTGCATCAAGATTTTGAACTTTTCAAAAAAGTTTGAATCTTTACTGAAAGGTCCTCCGGCAGTATCAAGACAGGTATTTACACCGTTTTCTTTACACAGTTTAAAGAGCTCTATTATAAAATCTATCTGTAGTAAGGGTTCTCCACCACTTACGGTAATCCCACCGTTCTCCTTCCAATACGGCTTATATCTTATTGCCTTGTCAAACACTTCCTGAGCACTGAATATCTGATTTTCCTTTTTAGACCAGGTGTCCGGATTGTGACAGAACTGACACCTCATAGGACAGCCTTGTACAAATACAACAAATCTGACCCCCGGACCGTCCACCAGCCCGAATGTCTCAAATGAGTGTATATTTCCTCTTACTTCCATATTTCCTCCAAAAGCTAAAGGCTATGCAAAGTAAACTTCACATAGCCAAATATCAAATCAGTTTATATTATAGCTTGTCATGACATGTTCTGGCGATAACGTCAAGCTGCTGCTCTCTTGTAAGATCAATAAACTTAACGGCATATCCTGAAACTCTTATTGTGAAGTTTGCATACTCCTCCTTCTCAGGATGTTCCATAGCATCTATAAGTTTTTCAGTACCGAATACATTTACATTGAGGTGATGTGCACCCTGATCAAAATATCCGTCCATTACCTGAGTAAGGTTTTTCTTTTGTTCATCCTCACCATGTCCGAGAGCTGACGGATTGATAGTCTGAGTATTTGAAATACCGTCAAGTGCATACTCATACGGCAACTTTGTAAGTGAATTAAGTGAAGCTAAAAGGCCGTTTTTTTCTGCACCGTAGCTTGGATTTGCTCCCGGAGCCAAAGGCTCTCCCGCCTTTCTTCCGTCAGGCATGCTTCCTGTCGCCTTACCGTATACTACATTTGAAGTAATTGTAAGTATGGATGTTGTCGCTTCCGAATTTCTGTATGTATGTCTTTTCTTAACCTTTGTAAGGAAAGTCTTTAAAAGCCATACCGCAATATCATCGGCTCTGTCATCATCATTTCCGTATCTTGGGAAATCACCTGTTGTCTCATAGTCAACCACTATTCCGTTTTCATCACGTATTGTCTTTACCTTGGCATATTTGATTGCACAAAGTGAATCTACTACATGTGAAAATCCTGCAATACCTGTTGCAAATGTTCTTCTGACATCGGTATCTATAAGTGCCATCTCGGCAGCCTCATAATAATACTTATCATGCATATATTGAATAAGATTTAATGTATTTACATAAAGTCCTGCCAGCCAGTCCATCATTACATCATATCTCTCCATTACCTCATCATAATCAAGATATTCAGATGTTATAGGTCTGAAAGCCGGTCCGACCTGCTCTTTTGACTTTGCATCCACACCGCCGTTTATAGAATAAAGTAGGCATTTTGCAAGATTTGCTCTTGCTCCAAAGAATTGCATTTCCTTTCCTGTTTCTGTCGCCGATACACAGCAACATATAGAATAATCATCACCCCATACCGGACGCATTACATCATCATTTTCATACTGTACAGAACTTGTTCTTATAGAAATAGCTGATGAATACTCTTTAAATGCCTTTGGCAGTCTGCTTGAATAAAGTACGGTAAGGTTCGGCTCCGGTGAAGGTCCCATATTCTCAAGTGTATGTAAGAACCTGAAATCATTCTTTGTAACCATCGACCTTCCGTCCATACCGAGTCCTGCCATCTCAAGTGTAGCCCAAACCGGATCGCCTGAAAAAAGCTGATTGTAAGAAGGTATTCTGGCAAATTTTACCATTCTGAACTTCATTACAAGGTGATCTATCAACTCCTGTGCTTCACTTTCTGTAAGTTTTCCTGCCTTTAAATCTCTTTCAATGTAAATATCAAGAAATGTTGAAATTCTTCCGACACTCATTGCCGCACCGTTTTGTGTCTTTATAGCCGCAAGGTATCCGAAGTATAACCACTGTACAGCCTCTCTTGCATCCTTTGCAGGTTTTGATATATCAAATCCGTATGCTGCAGCCATTTCCTTCATCTGTTTAAGAGCCTCTATCTGCATTCCAAGTTCGTCTCTTTGACGAATTATTTCATCAAACATTGTACCGTCGCCACAATTTTCCAAATCTTCCTGTTTCTTTTCTATAAGAAAATCTATTCCATAGAGTGCAACCCTTCTGTAATCTCCTACAATTCTGCCTCTACCATATGTATCAGGAAGTCCTGTAATTATTTTATTATGCCTTGCCGCATGCATTTCAGGTGTATAAGCCTCAAACACTGCCTGATTATGAGTCCTGTGATATTCTGTAAATATCTTGTGGAACTTCTCATTTGTCTGATAGCCGTAAGTACTTGCAGCCTGCTCTGCCATCTTGATACCACCAAAAGGCATAAAAGCTCTCTTTAAAGGTTTATCTGTTTGAAGTCCTACAACCTTTTCAAGATCTTTCATATCTTCATTGATATATCCCGGTCCATAGGCAGTTAGAGTCGAAACAACTTCAGTCTCCATATCAAGAACTCCGCCTTTAGCTCTCTCCTCTTTTTGGAGTCTTGAAAGCTCACCCCAAAGCTTGTTTGTAGCTTCTGTAGGACCCTCCAGGAAACTCTCGTCTCCATCGTATATTGTATAATTATTTTGTATAAAATCACGTACATCTATATCGTCACGCCATTTTCTTCCCTTAAAACCATCCCAGCACATAAGTACCTCCTTTTAAAATAAACAAATTAGTTAGGCTTTACTAACCTCTTTATGTCCTGATAATATCACCATTAAATTTATTATTCAAGCCATATTTGTTAAATTTTTCTCATGTTTCCAATAAAAAACAATTCCTAGCTGTTTGCTGGGAATTGTTCTGATATTTATACATTATTCTATTATACTTTTATCTTTATTTATCTATTTTAAAGACATTACTAACTGCAACCGATATAAAAATTGTGATAAGCATGCTTGGTATTGTACTTCCTATCGGTGTATCAAACTTCATCAAGATTCTGTATATTATAAATCCTGTCACCCAGATAATAATATTTTTTATTGAAAACATTTTTTTATCATTACTTATTTTCAATATAAAGAAATCCGCTATTTGTATTGCAATCATCGGTGCAAACACCGACCCTATAAGATATAAAAATCCTGTAATATCATCCATAGGTAATACAATTGCTCCCAAAGTTCCTATTACGGTAACAGCTACCGCCACCCACTTTGACTTTATTTTTGAAAATATTGATTCTGTAGATACTCCTGCCGAATACACATCTAAAAATGTTGTAGTCACTGTGGAGAGTACCACTATAAAAAGTCCCATTATGCCAAGTCCGGCTTTCAGTAAAATCTTGGCTATATCCGACTCCATTGTAAATAAGGCCGCACTCATTCCTATAATGTACATCCAGATACTTACAAAGCCGTAAACAATACTGCTTGCTGCAGTTGCTTTAACAGGCTCTTTTGCCTCTTTTGTATAATCACTGATAAGAGGCAACCATGAAAGCGGCATGGCTATTGAAAGCTCCATTGCGGCACCGAAACTCATACTGTTATCTCCTTTATCGAATGCTGTCCCACCTTTAAATATTATAAAGCTTAAAATTATTGTCATTAAAAATAATGCCGACATGGCAATTACATTTAACTTACCTAAATTTTTAACCCCTATAAGTATCCACACCAAAATCAGTCCGCCGATAACAATGCACCATATAAAATGTCCTATAGGCAATATACCTTGAGTAGCTGAGGCACCGTCATAAATCATTATACCCGTCCAACCGAAAAGCTGTAAGATGTTCAATATTGCAAAGAAAATACCACCTTTTGTTCCGAAACTTATCTTTACGGTGTCCATTGCGCTTTTTTGAGTCTTTGCACCTATCATTCCGGCTAGAAAAAGTAAAATACAACCTACTATATGTCCAAGTACTATGGCAAGTAATCCTTTTAAAAATCCTAAAGATGCAAAGTATGTACCTGTTAAAATCTCTGCTATGGATACTGCGGCTCCAAACCATATCAAACCGTTTTCAAATACTGATGTCTTCTTATTCATTATCCGCCTCCTTTGCATACTCTCCGTTTATATTAAATGCATGATTTAGAGGGCCGCTCCCCTTTCCTATATCAAGCATTGCAAGTAAAGCATCTGATATATAGTTCTTTGCCCTTTCTACGGATTCTTCAAGTGTATATCCCTTTGCAAGATTTGATGCTATTGCCGATGAAAGGCTACATCCAGTACCGTGAGTATTTTTATTATCTATACGTTTTCCTAAGAACCACTTTGCTTTTTTATTCTCATACAATAAATCATTTGCATCATTTATACTGTGTCCCCCTTTTAACAATACCGCACAATGATGATTTTCATAAATTATTTTTGCCGCCTCCAACATGTCTTTTTCATCTTTAATACTTATACCGGAAAGTACTTCCGCCTCAGGTATATTCGGCGTTATCACTCTTGCAAGAGGAAAAAGTTTTTCTTTTATTGATTTTATTGCACTGTTCTCCACAAGATTTGATCCGCTTGTAGCTACCATTACAGGGTCAAGTACAATATTTTTCGCCTTATATTTTAGAAGTTCATATTCAATAGCTTCCACTATTTCCGGCGAAGATACCATGCCTATTTTTATGGCATCAGGAAAAATATCATCAAAAATCATCTCCAACTGGCTCTTTATAAATTCAGGAGCAATATTTAGAATTCCCTTTACCCCTGTAGTATTCTGTGCTGTAAGTGCCGTTATGGCACTCATTGCATATACATTGTTTGCAGTCATTGTTTTTATATCAGCCTGTATACCTGCCCCTCCGCTTGAATCACTTCCGGCTATTGTCAATACTTTTTTCATATCATGTCCCCTCGATTAATTCACTTGCCAAATTGTAAAGTTCTTTTGTCGCTTTTTTTATATCGGCGGCTCCAAATATTGCAGAGACTACTGCAACACCGTCTATACCGCTTCCTTTAAGTTTTAATATATTTTTAGAATTTATTCCGCCTATTGCCACTTTAGGTATATTTACAGCTTCACATATTGATTTTAATGTTTCATATGAGAGAATACCTACATCATTTTTTGTAGAAGTTTCAAATACCGCACCTAAACCTATATAATCTGCACCGTTTCTTTGTGCCGAGACAGCCTCATCTACCGTATGTACTGAAACTCCTATTATCATATCTTCTCCTACAATCCTGCGGACATCTTTAAGTTCCATATCATCCTGCCCTATATGTATTCCGTCGGCATTTGAAGCAATAGCCACATTAAGATTGTCATTTACAATAAATGGAATATTATACTGTTTACACAGTTGCGATATCTTTTTTGCCTCATCTATAAAGCTGTCTTCATCAAGACTTTTTTCTCTAAGCTGCACACAGGTTACACCGCTTTCAAGTGCATCTTTTATTTGCTCATATAAAGTTTTATTCTCTGTCCATGCTCTGTCTGTAACCGCATAAAGATGCATGTATTTTTTATCTAATCTCATACCTTGCTCCTTTTTCAAGTTCATCAGGAGTAAGATTATAAACCGCATCTATTAAATAATTTCTGTAGCTGCTGTTACCGTCTTTATCTGTCATACGCTTCTTTGCTATTTCTCCACATAATCCCATTGCACTTACACAGGCAAAAGCGGCTTCTAAAATGTTGTCAGGATTTGCACTTATATATGCTGCCGTCATAGCTGAAAGCTGACATCCGCTTCCGGTAATTTTACTCATTATACTGTCGCCGTTATATACACAATATGCAATTTTACCATCCGTAACTATATCAATGGCAGATGTTATAACTGTTACACAGGAGTTTTTCAATGCAAAATCCTTGGCGAACTCAACAACATTATCAAGATTTTTTTCATTGATAAAATCAACGGAATCAACACCCCTCGTATTACCTCTTCCTGCGGCAAGACATTTTATCTCTGATAAATTTCCACGTACAACGCTGAATTTTACCTTTTCAAGCAGTATTTTTGCAGTATCCGTTCTTAATTTGGATGCTCCTGCTCCCACAGGATCAAGTACTATAGGATGATTCAATTCGTTTGCCTTTTCACCTGCCGCAATCATTGAAAGAATCGTTCGTTTATTTAATGTACCTATATTTATATTAAGGCCTGAACATATTGATGTTATCTCTGCAACTTCATCCAAATCGTCAGCCATTATAGGACTTGCTCCACAAGCAAGAAGTATATTTGCACAGTCATTTACAGTCACATAATTTGTTATATTATGTACCAGAGGTGATTTTCTTTTGACATTTTCAAGCATTTCTTTTATCATATTCTCACCTCTCTACCCACAATTTTAAACAACAAATCTGAAACAACCGTCTTTTTGACATTACTTTTATTCATAAGTAACCCTCCTAAATTAAAGTTTTAACCATAAAACTTATATACTTATATTCAGGTAAATTTTTGCAATAAAAAATGAGATACAAGAACCTGTATCTCCTGAAAAGAAAGTCAAAAAACATCTCCCTACGTTGGCATTATCCAAATCAGGTAAACGGTCGAAAGTCACACTTCCCTCTCAGCCTATATATAAGCTCCCAAGTTTATATCGTTATATTTTACAAAAAGTATATCACTGCAATTAAAAATGTCAATAAAAAAAGTCAATTGCAACTCTTGAATTTGTATTCGGCTTAATTAAGCTTTCAACAATTGCCACATGCTCTTTTGATGTTGCATACTTATTAAGAGCATCCTCATCATTTACATCAAGTATCAAAACCAAATCATGAGTACTTGTAGGTAAAACATTATAAACAATATCTGCCTTGACTACTTCATCCATACTTTTGCATAAATCAAGCAGACTGCTTTTTATCTCTTCACCTATAATTTGCTTATCCACACCCTCATTAAACTTCCACATTACGATATGTCTTAACATAAATTCTCCTTTACATATATTAGTCTTTTTTTAATTTTGAAAAGAATTCACATACAGCCGTAGCGGACTTTTTATTCATTCCTTCCACCGACATAAGTTCTTCAAAACTTGCATTTTTAATGTTTTCAATTTCTTTAAAATGCTTCATAAGTGCTTTTCGCCTTACAACTCCTATTCCCTCTATATCATCAAGTATCGACTTTACCTGAGTTTTTGATCTTAGACTTCTGTGATACTCTATTGCAAATCTGTGCGCCTCATCCTGTATTCTTGTAATCAGCAAAAATCCTTGAGAATGAGTATCTATAGGAATTTCAACATTGTTGTAATACAATCCTCTGGTCCTGTGGTTATCATCCTTTACCATTCCGCATACCGGAATATTAAGTCCGAATTCCTCCAAAACCTGTAAGCAGATGTTTACCTGACCTCTTCCACCGTCCATTAGTATTATATCAGGCAGTTTATTAAATCCGGTATCCTTTTCATCAACACCGCGGTCAAATCTTCTCGTAAGTACTTCCTTCATTGAAGCATAGTCGTTTGGACCTATTACTGTTTTTATTTTGAATTTTCTGTAATCACTTTTTTTCGGCATTCCATTCTCATAAACCACCATTGAACCTACAGATTGAACACCTGAAATATTGGAAATATCATAGGCTTCCATTCTTTTTAAATTAGGCAATGATAAAATCTCTTCAATTTCATTTACAGCTCCCACACTTCTTGCTTCCTGTCTTTGAAGCTTTTCTCTGTCTTTGGTTAGAACAATTTCAGCATTTTTCTTTGCAAGTTCTACCAGCTTTTCCTTAGAGCCTTTCTTTGGAACAATTATATTTACCTTTGAACCTCTTTTAGCGGAAAGCCATTCCGAAATAAGGTTTTCATCCTTTAACTCATACTGTGACATGATTTGACTCGGTACAAAAGGTGTTCCTGCATAAAACTGCTTTATGAAGCTCTCCAGAATATCAACTTTTTCATCATCCATTGCCACTTGTATATAATGATGTTCTCTACCGACCATCTTTCCTTCCCTGATAAAGAATACCTGTACAACAGCATCTCTCTCATCTCTTGCCATTGCAATAATATCCCTGTCTTTGGAATCATCCGAAGTGATTTTCTGTTTTTGTGTAATATGAAGTACGGAGTTTAATAAATCTCTTTGCTTTGCCGCATCTTCAAATTTCAGCTCAGCTGAAAGCCTTTCCATTTCAGTTCTTATTTTATTTATAATAGGATCAAAATCTCCACTCAAAAAGCGAAGTGCTTCGGCCGCATTTTTATTATATTCATCTTTTGATATGTAATTTTGGCATGGAGCATCACACTGATGTATAAAATAATCCAGACATGGACGCTCCGCTCCTATATCCTTTGGTAGATTTCTACTGCATGTCCTTAACTTATAGACTCTGTTTAAAAGATTTATCGTATCTCGTACCGCATTACCGCTTGAAAAAGGCCCGAAATATCTGTTTTTGTCCTTCTTTATCTGCCTTACCATCTGCAGTCTTGGGTATTCCTCTTTCACTGTAAGTTTTATATAGGGATAGGTTTTATCATCCCTAAGCATTGTATTATACCTTGGTCTATGTTCTTTTATCAGATTATTCTCAAGTACCAATGCCTCAAGCTCGGAATCTGTTACAATATATTCAAATCTTTCAATCCTTGAGACCATTTGTTTTATCTTAGGACTCTTATCCTTACTTGATTGAAAATATTGCCTTACTCTGTTTCTCAATGAAATAGCCTTGCCGACATATATAATATCATCCTTTTTGTCATGCATTATATAAACGCCGGGCTGGCGTGGCAGCTTCTTTAATTCATCTTCTATTACAAATGCCATCTGTTACCTTAGTCTTTTCCCCTCAAAATGTATTTGCATATCAAGATATGCAATAAAATCTGCAATATCTATTGTCTTATCAATACCGTTTCTCTTTAAGCCGTAAATATCAAATATAGCATCCAACTGCTTATCTGTTATATTTTCCTTGTTGGCTAAGATTATTTTCTTTTTTGTATAATAATCATTTGCATCCAGAAAGTCTATAAAGAAATTTTTAGGCTCATCTTCACTTTCTTCCATCAGCGTTTTGTTAATTGTCTCTATATTAATTTCACTATTTATATCTGTAATTTGTTTAGATGTCTCAGATATATTTTCCAACTTTTCAAAGCGATACTTTTGTTCTATCTCAGGATATTTTTCTCTGTCAACTTCACTTAAGAACATATCAAGCGGTCTTGCATATACTCCGAAATCTCCGTAAAGTGCCTGATATATTACCAGCTGTTCCTTACTTTCAGAATGTGTGGCAACAGCAATTATCTGATAAAGCTTATTTTTAAAATGTCTGTAAAACTCTCCCGGCCTTGGATTCTCTCTCATTATATCACCCTCTTTTTAACCAAAATTTTCTTTTAAAAATTTCCATACATTATCTATAAGTTCATCTATACTTGATGCGGTATAGATTATTTCATCCGGATCATGTATATAAAAAATAATCTGGCCGACTTTTCCTTCCTTATCCGGATCAAAATCAAGCATCAGATATCCGCAATTGAGATATGTCGCAAAAGCAAACCAATCTTTATGGAATAGATATGGTTTTATTCTGCCGTCTCTCATTTGTTCTATAACATCATCGGTAAAATAGTCCGGATAATCTGTTAAAAGAGCATCCCTGTCTTGAAAATAGCTCTTTACCTTTTTCATCTCTTCAAGGCTGAATAATGTAAAGTTGATTTCTCTGTCATCTATGTCACATTGCAACAATTCAAAATATCCGCTGCCGTTTTTGTATGAATAAAGTTCTTTAAAATCCTCAGGCAATTTTATTCCGAAAGTTTTTTCAAAATCTTCAAACTCACTTTCACTTGCTCCGCCTATTTGTTCATACTCTTCAAAGTACCCTTCTTCTACAGGATCATCTATTCCCAATTCCTCAAAATTCTCACAGATATATTTTTCAGCTTCTTTTAACTTTTCTTTTATTGTCTTCCCCATTGACAACCACCTTCTTATTAAGTTCATTTATAATAGCTTTATTATATCACATTGAAAGGTAGTTGCCACTGATAAGATGAAAATGAAGTATATAAAAACTGTCATCTTGTGAAAGAAACAGGATGGCAGTCTTTTTTAATTTTAAATATTGTATTCCGACAGTATAATTTGTATACTGAGATTAGTTTTAGAATTATTTGATAATTGAAAGGTTGATTATGCTGAAAATTTTTTATGGAGATATGAAAGATTCTATTTACAATACTGCATCTTATTTTAAGTATGATTATGAAGATGATTGGATAGTAGATCCGTTTGTAAAGGATATGATTTATGATGTAGATAAGTCAATTGTCTTAGACAGTGGAGTGATAGACAGCCCTGTCTTAGGTAAAATACCTCCAACAGGTTTATCAGGTGGTGTGAAAACGCTAATCTTGGTCAAATTTGAAAAAAATAAGATATTTAACGCTTCTACTTGTGGCGATAACTGTGCTAAATGGTTTTTAAAGATTGCAGAAAAAGAAGACAGAACAATCAATCTACATCATTTGATGGACTTTGGCAAAGAAGGTTTTGATATATTGATACTGAACACTAACCAAATTGTACATACAAGAATGGAACTTGTTAGTATAGCCGGTGAATTTTTGTAGAAAAGAAGTGATATTATGAAAGGTACGTATAGAGTTGTTGTATCCACAAAGCGTCTAAAATATGACTTTGTGATACGCAGAAATATAACAATTATTCAAGGAAACAGTGCAACCGGTAAAACCACTTTAGTTGATATGATTAGGGAAGCTGTGAACAATCCCTCCGGAGCATCAGTTGATTTGGTATGTGATAAAAAATGCTTTGTACTTGACGGTACTCTGTGGAAGGAACAGCTGACAGCTGTTTCAAACAGTATTGTATTTATCGATGAGGGAAATGAATTCATAAAAACAATTGAGTTTTCCAAGTTTATTCAAAATACAGATAATTATTATGTTATTGTAACCAGGGAATCCTTGCCTACTCTACCGTATAGTGTAGAAGAGATATATGGCATTAAGTCTTCAGGAAAGTATGGAAAGTTGGAGCAAAAATTTAATGAGTTTTACAGGATATATGGCTCTGATATATATAAACAATCTATACATCCTGATACTGTTTTAACTGAAGATAGCAATTCAGGGTATCAGTTTTTTAAAAGTATATGCGATGATACACATATAAAATGTGAAAGTTTAAACGGTAAATCAAATATCTTTCAGTATTTGAATTCACATGACAATGAAAACATTCTTGTAATAGTTGATGGTGCAGCATTTGGTTCTGAAATGCATAGAGTAACAGAGTTAATAAGGGATAAAAAAGGAGTAGCAATTTATTTACCTGAGTCATTTGAATGGTTAGTATTATTATCCGGTGTTGTTAAAAACTCTATGCTAAATAGTATATTGGAGAGACCTGCTGATTATATAGAATCCAAGGAGTATTTCAGTTGGGAGAGATTTTTCACCGCTATTTTAATTGACATGACAAAAGATAGCTATCTGGCATATACGAAGAAAAAATTAAACTCCGTATATTTGACAGACACGGTAAAAAAATCAATTCTTGATGAGATAAAATATATTAAATTATAATAAAAAAGCGATAAGTTTGTAAAACATTTATAAATAGGACTCCCCTTTTGGGAAGTCCTTATCTTTATTTCAATCCGTCGATTGACTCTATTCTTTTTTTATCTCCGATATCCTCAAATCTTATCAAAAGTTGTCCGTCATCATCTGCAAATTTAGCATAGATATTATTGTTTTCCCAATGATAATCTGTACCGTTCCATGCAAGGAAGCCTTCCACCAAGATTTTATGGTCCAGCTCATACTGGCTGATAGCACTCATTATAGTTCTGATAAATAACTTTGTATCCACAGGTGCAAAGAATTTTTCAGGTAAATCGTAAAGTGCCACAAATGCAATACCGCCCGAATGTTTACATGGATAATATCCGTAGTTCTTTTCACTTATGCCACATGAAATCATTGAAAGTATATATCCGGTTACTTTCTCTGTCAAAGGAAGATTTGGATTTGTTAAGGCTGCAAAGCCTACCTTTTCTCCAAATTCTCTTGCTTCTCCAACAAGTTCAAGTAAGCTCTCATCAAATCCGTTTATATTCTCCCAGCCCCATAGCCAGTCATTTGATTCGATTGCTTCACTTCCTATGTATTGTATCGGATATGTGCTCTTTCCGATTTTGATTTTCTTTGTATGAAAATCCACATTCCAAGCCTGTCCTTTAGCTACATACATCTCAATAGCCTCCTGTACACGAAGCATACCTCCAAATACTGCCGATACTACCTCTGTCCAGTCTGTACGATTCATTTCATAATCTGTTTTTAATATACTAACTCTCTCTGCCATAATACTTCTTTCCTGTTTTTGATACTATAATTCAACCAAAAATGATCAAAAAATGCAAGCATTATTTTAAGACTCTGTACTCGTTCATTACTTTTCCGTCTTCAAAAATAACAGGCTTTGCAGTAAGTCCCTCAGCTTCATTGTCATAGTATCCCATCAGATAATCATTTACATCCTGTAAATTGTCAAACTCTTCTACCTGATACGGTAACTCAAATGCCAGCTTCTCAATAAAGAGATATTTATCACCGTCTTCTACCAAAATACCTGTATGCCCTATGAACTCCTGTACCTTATTCATACCGTCGTCCATGGTCATAAATACTGAAATCATATGCATCTTATCATTGTTAAACGAAATCTGCTTATCTTCCAATGATTTTACTATTTCATCTGACAAAACATTTGTATCATGTGTATTTGTTACATCAATATATGAAAATAATGTATCAAATTTTTTCTTATCCTCACCTTCAAAAATATTTTTATCTTTTATAGAATCAAAATCGTTGAAAAGCATTGTTGTATCACCCGGTGTAGGATTTCCGACCTTTATAAAATCTCCCATCAAAGAATATGATGTAATTCTGCAGTTTCTGCCTACATATCCTCCCTTGGCAAGCCATGCATCTATAAGCTTGTCCTGATCAAATGTAGGGAAAGCGGCATCTATGGTTGTCATGCTCTGAACCAGATTCTTAGGGCCTACCGCATTATTATACTCATCTACCGCGTCAAAAAAGTTCTTTATCTTTTCATCACTAAGACCGGCATTCTTTAGAGCATTTCTTACTCTGTTTCTGGTATCTTCATCTACAAGATTTGAATATTTTAATTTTATATCCGCCTTACTTACCGCTGTGCTTGGCTCATCTGCCACACTTTCAGTGTCTTCAACGGCTTCAACACTTGTCTCATTGTGTTCTATAGTAACCGTAGTGTCTTCATTTTTATCTGTTCCTTTACTTCCACATGCCGCCAAAACAATAGCTGCACCCATAACTGTTATTAAAAATTGCTTTTTCATATAAAAACCTGCTTTCTTTTTTAGTCGCTTTAGTATATCACTTTAATTATATTTATAATATATAAGTTTGCAGATTTCTTTTTTAATAATAAATGAAAAAATATTATAATCGTGTTCAAATATTTGAAAATTAATTTAATTAATAAACTATGTTGTTCCCCCTTTAATACGGTTTTAAAAAGTGATATAATTCTATTTTAATTTTATATAACAGTTCATACTAAAGAAGGAAGGCGTATTATGAAAATCGGTTTCGATAATCAGATGTATTTAAAAACACAATCTGAGCATATAAGAGAAAGAATAGCAAGTTTTGGTGATAAACTCTATCTTGAATTTGGCGGAAAGCTCTTTGATGATTACCATGCATCCAGAGTACTTCCGGGCTTTGAACCTGATTCAAAGCTTAGAATGCTTCTTCAACTAAAAGATCAGGCCGAAATAATTATCTCAATCTCTGCATCGGATATTGAAAAAAACAAGATTAGAGAAGATCATGGTATTACCTATGATGCCGATGTAATCAGACTTATAGATGAATTTCGAAGAAAAGGATTGTTTGTAGGCAGTGTATGTATTACGCAGTATTCGGGGCAAAAGAGTGCGGACAAATTTAAGGAAAGACTTGAAAATCTCGGTATAAAAGTATACAAGCTTTATTTGATTGACGGGTATCCAAGCAATGTGGCACATATCGTGAGTGAAGAAGGTTATGGAAAAAATGATTATATCGTCACTTCAAGACCTCTTGTAATAGTTACCGCTCCGGGACCCGGATCCGGAAAGATGGCCACATGTCTTTCTCAGCTCTATCATGAGAATAAAAGAGGAATTAAAGCAGGTTATGCAAAGTTTGAGACATTTCCTATCTGGAATTTGCCTCTGAAACACCCTGTAAACCTCGCATACGAGGCTGCTACAGCTGACTTAAACGATGTAAATATGATTGATCCTTTCCATTTGGAAGCATATGGAACAACAACTGTAAACTACAACAGAGATATAGAAATATATCCTGTTTTGATGGCAATTTTTGAGGGAATATTTGGAGAATGCCCATATAAATCTCCTACAGATATGGGAGTAAATATGGCCGGTAACTGTATTATTGACGATGAGGTATGCAGAGAGGCAAGTAAACAGGAAATCATAAGAAGATACTATAATTCACTTGCAAGATTTGTTAAAGGAGAATGCAAAGCTGATGAAATTTATAAACTTGAGCTTATAATGCAACAGGCAAAAACAAGTATTAATGACAGAAAAGCTGTTTCTGCAGCACTTTTAAAAGCTGAAGCCACAAATACCCCTGCAGCAGCTATTGAACTTGAAACTGGTGAACTTATTACAGGTAAGACTTCCGAGCTTCTCGGTGCAAGTGCCGCACTTATTTTAAATGCATTAAAAGCTCTCAGCGGTGTGGATGATGAAATAAAGCTTATTTCACCTACAGTTATTGCACCTGTGCAGGAATTAAAAACCACATATCTTGGTGGTAATAATCCGAGACTTCATACAGATGAAGCTCTTATAGCTCTCTCTATTTCAGCCGCTACCGATGAGAATGCAAGAAAAGCCTTAAATGCCATTCCGAAACTTAAAGGTTTACAAATGCATTCTTCCGTAATGCTTTCAGAAGCAGATGTAAAGACTCTAAACAAACTTGGAATAGGACTTACCGCCGAGCCGAAATACGGTAAGAAAAAGAAGTTCTAAATTATAATCCATAAAAAATACCACCCGAATTACCGGGTGGTTATTTTTTAAATATCTAAATCTTCAAAATCATCATCTTCATCATCAGAATCGTTTTTAAGTTCTTCTACTACTTCAAAATCCTCTTCTTCTATAACTTCACCGTTTGAGAGGTCTATTACATCAAAATCATCCGATTCATCTTCCGACTTTACAGGCTCTTCTTCCTTTTTCTTACTTAAAGGCATATATTCAAGAGTAGTTTCATCATTCATCTCTTCTTCAGGTATCAAATCCACTTTTGAAGTAATGTTACTCTTGTTTTTCTTCTTGGCAGGTTTTTGTGCCGTCTTTGCAGCATTCTTTTTATTTGAAGCTCTTGACAAAAGTAAAATTATTATAAAAATAATCAATATAACCGCAAGTGCAATTAAATTTCTTACCCACTCATTACTCTTCTCATATTTCTTTTCAAGTGCATTATATTCTTCAGTCGATACACCTGTGTCTACATTTGGATCGGCAAAGTACCTTTGTATTGTATGCTCTTCCATATCATATCTGTAGAAGTCTTTTTTACCTTCCGAATTCATGGCATAAACAACACAATATCTCTTTTCATTGTCACTGCCCCAAATCCATCCACGAATCTTTTTACCGTTTATATTTATAATACTTTCAATAAATCCCTTAGGTACCTCTACACCTTTATCAATAGGCATTACGGTAATGCTCTTGGTATTTGTGGTAAGCTGTGTATATACAGCCCATGTATCCGCAGCATCATCATATATGTAGAAATCTCCTGAGCCGTCATTGCCTACAAGATAAAGGATATATACATCCTGACCCTTCATTTTTCCGGCCTTGACATCTCTACCTTTATATGTGAATGTAGACTCTTCAAAACCTTCAGGCAGGATATTTTTATCAAATGAATCCGATACCTGATAATCAATTCCGCCTAAGGTAAGCCCGTTATCTGTGGAAACCAGATCCAAAACATCTGCACTGCTCTCGCTCTCTTCGATAACTTCTTCTGCTGAAGTTTCTGAAGAAGACTCTGAGGCTTCCTCTTTTTTTACCGCACTTTTATTTACATTTATAATATAACTTTCTACAGCCGAACCGTCAGGTGATGTTACCTTTACATTAATAGCATTCACTCCGACCACAAGATTATCATTTCCTGTTATAACTACTTTTGCCCCATCCTGTCTTGCCTTTGCGTTGACTGCAATGTTGGATATATTTCCTGCTACATTCATGTCGTAATTTTTCACAGTACTGCTAAAATCAGGTGAAAGCTTACCCGGACTGACTTTCAAAGAAGAAAGCATTGCATCCTTTTTATCTACCGCAACTGTAGTTGCCGCTTCCTTATTCTTTTCAACAGTAGACTCTTCGGCAGTAGTCTGTTCTGCAGATTTTATCTTTATTCTTCCGCTGCCTTGAGACTGCATTGTAGCCATCTTTGAGTTTGTATCATATACTTCCCATGTACTTACAACGACTGTAGTTTCCCCGGCTGTCTTGGCTTTAAATTTCAGGGAATAGTTTTGATTGTTGCTGCTGCTTCCTGTATTGGATGTGACTTTTATACTACCTGCCCCACCCTGTGCATTTGTTCCTCCGACAAAATCCAAAATGCTGTCATCATAACTGAGCATTATATTTGCGCTGTCAATGTTTCCGTCTGTTGACGATAAACTCATTACCAAATTTACTTCATCACCCACTGTTGCATTGACATCTGCAAAGCTTATACTGATACCCATAGCAAAAGCATTAAAAGCTATTACTGCTGAAAATATCAATGTAAGTATAAATGAAGGTATGACGATATTTACATTAGGCTTTTTTAAATATTTCATCTTAATCCTCTGACATTAACCCTACATAAAATGTAGAAACAGTATTAATTTCCTCTCTTTATATTTATGCTGTACTTCTCTTTAGTTCCGTTTTGAGCTGTAACAATTATGTCAACTGCGGAGTTGGAAGAGTTCAGTTCAATATCACCGCTTCCTGATACAGTTGCACTTGCATCGGCCGCGTTTGCTTTAATATTAACATTATTTACATTGGATGGCAATTCAACCGTATAAGAATAATTGTCACTACTAAAGCCGGGTGTAATATTATATCCGCTTATACTTAGTGATGACAATCTGTTATTCGGACTACCGTCTCCTGTCGGCATTGCTTCAGGTACCTCAGGCATATCTTTATAAACAGGTATATGGAATGTGAAAACTCCCTTTTTGTCCTCCTCGGAATATGCTCTTGAGAGCATAGCTCCCTCATTCTTTGCGCCTTCAATATTTGTCATATATTGGTGCTTATATTTGTTTTCACCAAGAACATTAAACTTCTTTAAGTAGAATGTGTTCTGTCCGGCTTTTGAATAAGTACTTCCATAGAACATGGCACCGCCTATTATTGCTTTAGCCTTTGTATTCCATGGACGAAGGTATGTATTTCCGCTTCCTGCCCACGCCAAACCTCTGCTTGTTGCACTCTGGTTTCCCGACTGATAAGCCTCTATATTGAAGAAATTATAAATACCTGTTGCTCCGCTTATAAGCCCTGATGTGCCTTTAACTCCCTGTTCCTGTATAAGCATTGCGGCTATAACATATGGATTAACACCTGAACTCTTGGCGGCATCCATAATCATATCAACATATGTAGTACCGTTTGAAAGTGCATTTGCATTTTCACCGGCTGAACTTGCTGATGTTGATGCATATGTGCTGTTTGAAGCACTTACACTCTCTTTAATACTGTCACTGTTTACCACTCCCGGTCCGTGCTCCGTATCATTGAACTCCGTAGTTGATTCAAAAATCGGCGCAGGTGCAGGTTCGGTATATCCCGGACCGTTATCTTTATCTTCCACCGTAGGAAGTTCTTCTTTAGGTAGTGTTGCGGCGGTTAAACTTTCTCCTGTCGGTCCTACAAGTTCTATCTTCTCATTCAGGTCTGCAACCGGTCCGGCATTCTGCGCTTGTGTTGTAGAAGCCGCTGTAGTTGCCGCAGTTGTAGCTGAAGTTGTCGGTGCCGATGTTGCAGACGGTACATTGCTCTTAACACTTGATTTACTTTCCATGAAAGTACCTTTAAGCATCTTCTCAACACCTTCTTCAGTCTGTTCACCTGTAGTATATCCATGGTTTAAAAACTGAAATATATTGGTTGAATCCAAAAAGTTTCTTGGATCCATATAGTATCTTATAATACTTTCACTTGCGGCAACCCATTCATTTGAGTCAAATCCCGGCCAAGTTCCGTTACTCCAGTTATACGCACCTCTTGCAGTTGATTTCCAAGATGACTTTGCATTCTTTTTTACAAGATTAACTCCGACTATCGATTCATTCCTTATAACTTCATCCCATGAAATATCTACATTTTGTACAACAAACTTCCAGTTGGGATACTCGGCATGTAAAGCCCTTAATCTGTTCTTATAACTCTCAGGAAATCCAGCTATCTCAGACTCAAAAGTCTTGTCTGTTGTATACTTCGCAGTACTTTCCGTCTTTATATAATTCTTTGCAACATAGCCTTCTCTGTCACCTGAGCCGGTATTAAAACTTATTTTATACCAATACATTCCGTCACTGTTTACTTCATCAAGTACTGTAACACTTGTATCTCTTTCCAGTGTAGCAATAGTATTATTTCCGGTACCGGCATTTGATCTTACATTAAGTGCACTTACATCTACCGTACCCTTCTTTGTAGTAAACGCATTGATATCTTTTATAAAAATATTTCTTCCGACACCTGTGACAAGTATCGTACCCATTGTCGTTACCAGAATAAATTTATTTAATAATGTTTTCTTCATTAAACCTTCCTATATCTGTTTTTTATATGTACATTTTTAACTGTCATTTTAGATTATCAGGTCCAAATCCGAACGGTAGCAACTCTTCCAATTTCATGGTTTTCACCTTTGCACCGTCAGACATTACGATTTCAAATTCCTTAGGGTTACAAAACTCCTGCATGACCTGTCTGCAAACTCCACATGGAGTACATAAAGCATCCGCATCAGAGTCTTCAAAGCCTCCGACAACGGCTATCTTACAAAAATCATATATTCCTTCAGATACCGCTTTAAAAAAAGCTGTTCTCTCCGCACAATTACACGGAGTATATGCCGCATTCTCTATATTACAACCATGTATAATCTTTCCTGATTTGGTCATAAGTGCAGCACCTACTTTATATTTTGAATATGGAACATAGGCCATTTTTCTGGCCTTTTTTGCTTCTTCCAGTAATTCTAAATCAGACATATTTCTCCTAAAACTGTACTAATCCGTCTATAGGTCCTGTAAGTAAAATATCATTTGCATATATTACAGGTCCTTTAGCGCGGTATTGTGGGCTCATCTCATACTTTATTTTGCCCTTAACTTTTACCCAGTCCTTGTTCTTAAAATTCTTTGCACCTTTGTAATGACACACGAAGCCAAGGAACTGAATATCCGCCTCACAACAAGTCATTGCTCTTCTACCCGGAATCAATATATCATCACCGATTCCGTCAGGTCTTACCACCTGAGCAACGAACTCAACTTCTTTTCCGTCATACTTTTCGGTTCTGTCCATAGCATCCACATAGAAGATACCGTATTCCTCAGGCTTAATAATAAGCTTCGGATCATCAAGATTATATGGGAGATTTATACTGAAATCTCCGGTAATCTCTCCTTCTTCGCCCTCAAAAATGATTTCCGCATTTGGTGCCATAGCCTTTATTTGAAGATGATATGTACTTAAAATCTCCTCATCAATATCATCGGCTCTGTTACATATAACAAGTTCTGAATCCTTCAGCATCTTACCCATATATGCCTTTAAATCCTTGTTTTTTATATAGAGGTCCAATGTAGATGTATCATAAATTGTAATCATCTGATTTACATACCAGATATCAGGTATTTGTATCTTGTCCTGTTCCCACAACCCGTTCCATTCTATAAGAATTCTCTCAGGATCTACCTCTTTGGTAAACTCTATCATCTTTTCTTTTGTAAAATCCGATATATCATCTATGTACTTTACGGTTGTGTGAGTAGATTCCAATAATTCCTTATCGTATTCCTCCTCACCTTCTTCACATACAATCAACAAGGTGTTGCCTTCAGTTTGAAAATACTCCTGCTGCATTGTGAACTTCATAAATTGTGTTTTACCGGCTTCTAAAAAACCATTGATGACAAAAATAGGTAATCTTTCCATAACTTCTCCAATCAATAAGCTTTAAGCTCTAAAACACTTCTCTATTTCTTCAGTCTTTAATCCTGCGCCGATTACACATACCTTACCTGTATACTCCGCATCACCTCTTCTGATGTCGCTCTCTCCCGGAACAAGGTCAAAGTAGAACCAATCATCACTGTTTGCATCCTTTAACATTCCCTTAGCTCGAAGAACCACTCCGAATCTTTCCTCATCAGCAAAGCTATCAAGTACACTCTTTAACTTTTCTTCGCTTATTGCAGGTACCTGCTCCATTCCCCAACTGTCAAATACATCATCTGCATGATGGTGATCATGATGGTCATGCCCACATCCACAGTGATCATGGTGATGTTCGTGATCGTGATGGTGGTCGTGATCATGCTCGTGTTCATGGTGATGCTCGTGGTCGTGATCATGACATCCGCAGTGCTCGTCATGCTCATGGTGATGGTCGTGATCGTGGTGATGCTCGTGATCGTGATCATGGCATCCGCAGTGCTCGTCATGTTCGTGATGGTGCTCATGTTCATGGCATCCGCAATCCTCATCATGTTCATGGTGATGGTCGTGATCGTGGTGATGATCATGCTCATGATGATGTTCATGCTCTCTTGCCAATTCATCAAGCAATTCAGCCTTTAAATCTATAGGACTTGATAAGAGCTCTTCTATCTTTTCATTGCTTAATTTATCAAGAGGTGTTGTAACTATTGTCGCATCAGGATTTACATTTTTAATAAGTGCAACGGCTTCCTCAATTTTAGTATTATCCACCAAATCCGTTCTTGATAAGATTATAGTATTAGCAAATTGAATCTGGTTGTTAAAGAACTCACCGAAATTCTTCATATACATCTTGCACTTTTTAACATCAACAACCGTTACGGCAGAATTTGACTCTACAGGCAAATCTTTTTCAACATCCGAAACAGCCTTTAATACATCTGAAAGCTTTCCTACGCCACTCGGTTCTATAATAACTCTGTTCGGCTCATAAGTTGATAAAAGTTCTCTTAAAGATGCCTCAAAATCTCCTGCCAAAGAACAACAAATGCATCCTGAGTTCATCTCTTTGATTTCAATGCCTGAATTCTTTAAAAATCCTCCGTCTATACCGATCTCACCGAACTCATTTTCTATTATTATTGTTTTTCCCTTGTCCTTATTTCCTTCAACAAGTCTCTTTATAAAAGTGGTTTTTCCTGCACCTAAAAAACCTGATACTACATCAATCTTTGTATTTGCCATTTTATCTCCATTCTAAAATCTCTAAAAAGCAAGCCTGATTATAAAATCAAACTTGCAATGAATCTCTGTTTAATAATATATTTAAATAATAAACACTTTATAGTTATCTATTATAATTTACTTGCGTATATAGGGTTTTACTCTCACTATAACAAGTGATGCCGCTATTCCTATAAGCATTCCGCTGACCACTCCTGCAATCATCAGTACAGGCAAGTATGTGAATACTCCGTTTGTTCTTACCACAAATGCCGCACAGATTATCTGTCCCACATTGTGCATTATACCACCTATGATACTTATTCCCACCATAGAAAAGCCTTTGATTTGTTTTGCTAAAATCATACAAAGCAAACTGAGTGCTGCTCCTGATATAGAATAAAACATCATTGAAATATTTCCGAATGTCATAGCTATCAAAACAATTCTAAGCAGTGAAACTATTACCCCTGTTTTTATATCAAATAAATAAAAAGCAATAATCACAATCAGATTTGCAAGGCCTAACTTCATACCCGGTATACCTAAATTTATAGGTATTAATGTTTCAACAAAGCCAAGTACCATTGCCAAAGCCGTCAGCATTCCTAAAGTTGCTATCTTTCTAATATAAGTACTCGAAAATGTTCTCATTAATTTGCTACAACATATGCTATCTTAATATTTACTTCAAGCACTGTAAGCCCTGTCATATTCTCGATAGCATTCTTGACTCTCTCCTGTACTTTCTCACTCACTTCAGGAATATTGTAGTTGTAGCTTACATTGATTGCAAGGTCAACACAAACCTTATCATCATTTACCTCTACCTTAACTCCTCTCATACTCTTTGCAGTCTTACTTCCTGAAAGTTTACCTACTATTTCTTTTGTAGGATTCCCTGCCATTGAATCTACACCTTCTACCTCTGTAGCTGCAATACCTGCAATAACGGCTACAACCTCATCGGCAATCTTTACTTCGCCAAGTCTTCCGTTTTCATTTGTCTCTACTTCGTAATTATCTTTTATATTCATTGTATCAGCCATAAAAGCCTCCTTATTTTCTATAATTATTGATTATATCAAATATTGTGTAAAATTAAAAGAGAGGAGGAAAAAATAGGGATTAAGTTGATTCTTAAGAAAAAAGTCGGACACTATATACATGTCCGACTCTTTAGATTATTTACATATTAGACTATTTTCTTTTATTCTTATCTAATCTCGTGATACCGATTCCTGTAAGTGCCAATACAAGTGCAAAAATCATACCTGAATAATTTAATATTGCATATGGTAGATAATGAAGAGTATCTACACCAAGTGTACTTGCCATATATGCACCTGCCGCTGTCCACGGAATAAGACATTCCGTACATGTAACAGAGTCCTCAAGTGTTCTTGATAATACCTTCGGATGCAGACCCATCTTAATATAAGCATCCTTAAAAGCTTCTCCCGGCATCAAAATAGATACCTGACCGTTACTTGTAACACCTGTGATTATAAGACAAGTAACTATTGTTGAAGCTACGAGTTTAAATGTTGAGTTAATCTTTTCAAGCATCTTGGAAATTACGACTTCCAAAGCGCCTGTTACACTCATGGTTCCTGCAAATGAAATAGCACAAACCGCAATGAGAAGTGTATTCATCATCGACATCATTCCACCTCTGTGGAGGAGTCGTACAAGCTCCGGTGCAACCTCGTCCTTAGTCATTCCAATCATCTCTACATTAAATCCGTTTAATGTAACATCTACAATACTCTTTAAATCAGCTCCTTGGAATACTGCAGCATTTATAAGTGCAACCGCTGATGCAACAAGCATAACGGGAATTGTAGGTTTCTTTGTAATTGATCCTACAAGTACTATTACAAGAGGAACAAGTAGCAAAATATTCCAATTAAACATTTGATCAAGAGTGCCTGTAAGTATATTTATAGTTTCAGGTACTACAACATTTTTTCCTACACCTACCTGTCCCATTATAAAGTAAAATATTACAGATAAAACTGCCGCACTTCCCGTAGTCCACATCTGATTATAAACATGCTCATATAGATCTACACCGCAAACTGCAGATGAAAGGTTGGTAGTATCTGAAAGTGGCGAAAGCTTATCTCCGAAATACGCTCCTGATACCACTGCACCGGCTACCAATGCAAGGTTTGCATCCATTCCTATAGCAACACCCATAAATGCTACACCTATAGTTCCTGCTGAACCCCATGATGTACCGGTAAGAACCGACACTATTGCTGTAAGTATAAATGCTGTAAGTGCAAGATATTTAGGACTTATAAGCTTTAATCCATAATAGATAAGCATAGGTATAGTACCGCCAAGCATCCATGAACCTATCATAAACCCTACTATAATCAAAATTAACAGCGCTCCCCAAACCTTTGAAATTTTGGTTGCTATCTCATTCATTATATCATCATATGAATATCCGAGGAATATTGCCTGTATACCTGATACTACGGCCGCCAAAACAATCAAAGGCTCTGCCGGCAATGATAAAAATGCAATTCCAACTCCGAGAATTATAAGCATTGAAAGTATAGGAAACAATGCTTGAAGCACTGTAGGTTTTCTTTTTGTCTTACTCATAAAATATCTCCCAATTTATATTATTTTTAAATCTGAATAAAGCTTCTTCCAATAAACACTTAGGCAATGCGGCATTTACTCTGAAAAATCCCCTTCCGTCTTCACCATATCCGCTACCGGGTGAAAATGCTATATGTGCTTTTTCTATCATAAGCTCTTTTAATTTGTCTTCTGAAATATTAAGTGCTCTGTAATCGACCCATGAAAGGAAAGTTCCTTCAGAATCAATTACTTTAAAGCCTCTCATGTCATTTTCAAAGAACTTCTTTATGATATCCATGTTTTCTTTTATCTTCTCTTTTGCAATAGTAAGCCATTCTTCGCCATATTCATAAGCTGCTATAACAGCCGGTATACAAAAATAGCTTGGATTATGTATTCCACCCTGCCTCAAAAGTTTTTTGAAAAAACTCCTAAGCTCTTCATTTTTGATAATTATATTGCTTGCCTCAAGTCCCGCAATATTAAAGTTTTTGGAAGTTGATAATCCTATTATTATATTCTCATACATATCATAGAAAGATGCATAAGATATGAATTTTCCCTTCCATATAAAGTCCGCATGAGTTTCATCGGATATAATCAATACATTGTATCGCTTACATATTTCAACTGTCTTTTTTATTTCATCTTCTGTCCACACCCTTCCCACAGGATTATGTGGAGATACGGTGATAAATATTTTCACTCCGTTTTTTATCTTTTCTTCAAAATCATCAAAATCAATTTCATAATGCTCTTCTTTTAATTGCAAAGAACATTCAACAAGTTTTCTTTCATTGATTCTTACCGCATTTTGAATAGGATCGTAAAGTGGTGTAAAGACAAGAACTTTGTCATCTTTTTTAGTATAGTTTTGTATTATTAAAGATATCGCCTGAATTATTCTTGGGCAGTAAACTATCCATTCATTTTCAGGACTGAAGCCGTAATTATTTTGTGCCCATTTTCTTGAAAGTTCAATATATTTATCACTGACATTTGTATATCCGTATATTCCATGATTAGCAGCTTCTATAACAGCCGTCATTATTTCCGGTGCTACTCTGTAATCCATGTCCGCAACTGTAAGCGGTATCAAATCATCAACTCCACATTCATCTATTATTTCATCCCATTTAGCACAATTTGTATTTTTTCTGGAAACTATATTGTCAAACACCTGCTTCCTCCTCTCTTAATATTTTTATAGCAGGATAGGGGCTATATACCGGTATGGCAATAGCCCTGTTTATTATGATTTTCCTGTTTTATGGTTTGATACCACATCAAATACTACCGCTCCCAAAAGTACAGCACCTTTTACAATGTATTGATACTGATCCGGAAGTCCTAGAATTGACATACCTTGATTTATAACACCTAAGAGTATTGCACCTATCATTATACCCTGAACTGTTCCGGAACCACCATAGGCGGATGCTCCACCTATAAAGCATGATGCAATAGCATCCATCTCATAGGAACTACCCATGTTTCCGTCTACAGATCCTATACGTGCTACTACCAAAAGTCCTGAAAGTCCTGCTAAAAGACTCATAAGAAAATATGCCCAAAAATATACCTTTCTTGGATCTATACCTGAAAGCCTTGTAGCCTTTTCATTACCTCCCACAGCATAAAAATATCTTCCAAATACTGTTGAACTTGTAATAAATGCAAAAACGGCAACTACTACAAGAATCCAAATAAGCATTATAGGAATACCCTTATAACTCATAAGCTTATATGCATAGAATAATATCACAAGATCAAATATACAAACTCTTGCAGCGGTTAATCCGAAACCTGCAGTTTCATATCCTTTTTTAACCTTTTTTCTTTCAGCAATAAAAGTATATACTGTAATTGCCGCTGCAACCACAATACCGACTACCATTGATGAAATAACTCTCTGGTTTACATCAAATCCCGGAATTTGAATATATGATGTAAATAAACTTAAGAATCTTTTATCCATTATTGCTACAGTCTTTGAATCTAAAATAACTCTTGCAATACCTCTAAACAGGAACATACCTGCCAATGTACAGATAAAAGGAGGTATATGAATATACCCTATAAGCCATCCCTGCCATACACCTATGACACATGCAACTGCAAGTGAAGCAAGAATTGCAACAAACGGACTTATTCCCATACTCAACAGTTTAGCTGAAAGTGCCGCCGACAAACATAGTGTTGATCCGACAGATAAATCAACGTTTCCACCGGTAAGTATACATAAAAGCATACCACATGCCATTATAAGAACATATGCATTCTGCAGTAGCAGATTTGAAATATTCTGTGCTAAAAGAAGTCTACCCCCGGTAAGATATGTAAAGAATACAAAAACTACAAGCAGCGCAAGTACCATTGTATATTTTTTTACAAATTTATTTGCATTCATTTTTACCTCCTAATTTACTGCAGTACGATCTGATTTTAAAATCGTACTCATTATTTTTTCCTGTGTAGCTTCCTCGGCACTAAATTCTCCGGTGATCTTACCGTCATTCATAACATAAATTCTATCGCACATACCTAAAAGCTCAGTAAGATCTGATGAAATCATTACCACAGATTTACCCTGACTCACCATATCGTTGATAATGGAGTAGATCTCATATTTTGCGCCTACATCTATTCCTCTGGTAGGCTCATCAAGGAATAAAACTTCAGGTCCTGCAAACATCCATTTTGATAAAAGAACCTTTTGCTGATTTCCACCTGAAAGGTTTCCCACCTTTTGTAAAACAGACGGTGTTTTTGTTTTCATGGCTTTTACATACTCTTTTGCCACCATATTTTCTTTTGAAACATCTACAACACCTCTTTTATCTGCTATTTTTTCCATTCTTGCCAAAGTAGTGTTTTTTGCAATTGTTTCTGAAAGTATCAATCCGTCGGTTTTTCTATCCTCTGTAACATAAGCCAAACCGTTTACTATTGCATCTCTGGAGCTGTTTAAGAAGACCTCTTTACCTGCAATAAATTCCTTACCTGAAATATGACTTCCATAGCTCTTTCCAAAAAGTGATTTGGCCAACTCTGTTCTTCCTGCACCTTGCAGACCTGAAAAACCTACAACCTCACCTTTCTTTACATGAAAACTGATATTATTTACAACACATTTTTCAGTATATATAGGATGATATACCGACCAATCTCTTGCTTCAAACATTATTTCATCACTTATTACATGTTCTCTTGCGGGATACCTGTCTTCAAGCTCACGTCCAACCATACCTTTTATAATGCGTTCTTCATTTATACAATGATCCGAATTATCAATGGTCTCAATAGTCATTCCATCTCTTATTACTGTTATTTCATCAGCCACATATGCAACTTCCTGCAATTTATGTGTAATAATAATAGATGTAATGCCTTTTTCTTTTTTAAAACGTATGAGCATATCAAGGAGCATTCTTGAATCCTCATCATTAAGTGAAGATGTCGGCTCATCCAGAATTAAAAGCTTTACATCTTTTGATATAGCCTTGGCGATCTCTACAAGTTGCTGTTTTCCGGTTCCGATATCCTTTATAAGAGATTGTGTGTCTTCATTTAAACCTACAGCTTTCATAGCTGTGTCAGCCTGATGAAAAGTCTCATTCCAATCTATCACACCGAATCTGTTTTTTCTCTCATTTCCAAGAAACATATTTTCAGCAATTGTAAGCTCGGGTATAAGGGCCAGTTCCTGATGTATTATCACTATACCCAGCTTTTCACTGTCATGTATCTTTTGAAATTTACATTCTTTATTGTTGTAGAGGATCTGACCGGTATACTCATTATATGCAATGGTTCCGGAGAGAATATTCATCAGAGTGGATTTTCCTGCTCCGTTCTCTCCTACCAATGCATGAATACTTGCTCTTTCGATCTTCAGATTTACATTATTTAAAGCTTTTACTCCGGGGTATTCCTTTGTAATATTTTTCATTTCTAAAATATAATCTTTCAATACATCCGCCTTTCCGCCATATAAGGCAATATTATAATCTTATATCGTTATCTACGATAATATTTCGCAAAGTTTCCCCGGAGCCTGCTGTAATTTACTGTACAGGATGTGGATAACCATCACTTCCCATTGTGTAATATCCTGTATCAACGAGTTCCTTTTGGATATTGTCCTTTGTTACAGTAACAGGAACCAAAAGATATGAAGGTATTACAGCCGCTCCATTGTCATATGATGATGTATCATATGTACAATCAAAGCTCCAGCCTGATTTTTCAATAAGTGATGCATCAGGTTTTTCATTATTTAATATTGCCGCACCAAGGTTAAGTGTCGCAATAGCCTCGTTTGCAACAGCCTTATAAACTGTCATTGTCTGCTTTCCGTCAATAATATTTGCAAGGTTTGCCTCATCTCCGTCCTGACCTGTAATTATTATCTCATTACTTCCGGCATAATCTGACTGAATAGCCTGTGTTACACCTAAAGCTGTAGAGTCATTTGAACATACAGCCGCATCAAGCTGTGTACCGTCTGAGTAATATGAACCAAGAATATTCTGGAATCTTGATAATGCCTTTGATGTATCCCACTGTGCAGTACCAACCTGCTCAAATGTTGTCTGTCCTGAAGGAACTACAACTGTTCCTTTCTCAATATATGGCTTTATAACATCCATTGCACCGTTAAAGAAGAATTTTGCATTATTATCTGCAGGATCACCACCTGTAAACTCAATATTAAACTTCTTATCACCTGCATTGGCAAGATCAAGTTTCTCTGCCACAAACTCACCCTGAAGTTTTCCTACCGTGTAGTTATCAAAAGAAACATAGTATGATATTGCATCTGTATTCATGATAAGTCTGTCATATGCAATAACAGGAATTTTTTGTCCCTTTGCCTCAGCAAGAACCTGTGCGAGTGACTCACCGTCTATTGCAGCTACTACAAGTAAATCAACCTTATCGGCAATAAGACCCTCGATATCTTTTACCTGCTGATCGATCTTATTGTCAGAGTAAGTAAGTGAAACCTCATATCCTGCTTTTTCAAACTCTTTTTCAAGATAAGAACCGTCACGATTCCATCTCTCAAGAGACTTGGTAGGCATTGATATACCGATTTTTCCACCCATTGCCTTTGCTTCTTCGGAGCTACCCTCTACCTTGGTACTCTCAGCCTGTGTCTGCTCGCTCTGCGTCTTTGCAGGCTCATTTCCGTCAGTACATGCCACCAACGATAAAGCTAACATACCGGCTGCTACAAATGCACATAATTTCTTAATTTTCATATTGTCCTCCTTATATAAACCTGATTTTAACGTTCCTAATCAGGTGTTTTTATAACTTTGAATTAAAAAATATATTATTTACTACAGTCTCCAAATATTCCTGTCTTCCTGACTCAGGTAACTCAGGCTTTTTCATCTTTAACGCATATTCCGCACATTCTACCAATGTGACAGATCTGTTTCTTATCTTCTCTCCAATTCCCGAGTTATAGCTTGAATATCTCTCTTTAATGAATTCATCTATTCTACCGTCTTCAATTATTTGTGCGGCTTTTATAAGACCAAGTGCAAATGTATCCATACCTGCTATAAATCCATAGAACATATCTTCAGCTGTATTACTTGGTCTACGGTTCTTTGAATCAAAGTTTAATCCACCGCTTAAACCGCCTGCCTTTAATATTTCATACATAGCAAGAGTAGTGTCATATACATTTGTAGGGAACTGATCTGTATCCCAGCCAAGTAGTGTATCACCCTGGTTTGCATCTACAGAGCCAAGCATACCGTTAATTGCAGATACTCTGAGTTCATGTTGGAATGTATGTCCTGCCAATGTGGCGTGATTTGCCTCAATATTCATCTTAAAATCCTTATCAAGTCCATATTTTCTCAAGAATCCTATTGCTGTTGCCGCATCAAAATCATACTGATGTTTCATTGGCTCCTTCGGCTTCGGCTCGATATAGAAATCACCCTTAAATCCGATGCTTCTACCATAGTCTCTGCACATTGTAAATAATGTGGCAATATTCTCCTCTTCAAGCTTCATATCTGTATTAAGAAGAGTCTCATAACCTTCACGTCCACCCCAGAATACAAATCCCTTTGCTCCAAGCTTTACAGCATTTTCAAGACCTTTCTTAGCCTGTGCGGCTGCAAAACAAAATACATCGGCACTGTTTGAGCTTCCTGCACCATTCATAAATCTTGGATTACTGAACATATTGCATGTTGCCCAAAGACATTTGATATCTGTTCCCTTTGTCTTTTCAAGAATATAATCTGTTATTTCATCCAAACGTGCATTTGTAACATTGATGTCTTCCTGATCCTCAGGAACGATATCTGTATCATGAAAGCAATAATATTTGATTCCAAGCTTTTGCATGAATTCAATACCTGCATCAACCTTAGCTTTTGCATGCTCCATTGTTCCCGGATTTTCACCAAAACCTTTATCTGCTGTACCCTGTCCGAACATATCCACACCGCTTGCACAAAGATTATGCCACCATGCCATAGCAAATGATAAATGTTCTTCCATAGTTTTACCCATTATTACTCTTTTAGCATCATAGTATTTGAAGCTGAGTGGATTCTTGCTCTCACTTCCTTCAAATTTAATAGGTGAAATGCTTGGGAAAAATTCTTTCATAAATACGTCTCCTTTCAAATCTGCAATAATAAAGATAATATTGCTATATAGTTTATAAACGACTTTCCATGTGTGTATTATAATAACTGATATATTTAAGTAAATGTCGGTAATCTTGTTATTGATAGATGTTTATATTGCTATTTCTATATTGAAATAATATATATTATAGAATATACTGAATTTAAAAACAAAATAGACCTTATTTATATATTTATTTGTCTATTTTTTAACTATATTTAAGACTTAATTTATTCTATTTATATAAAGGAATGTATGCTATGGACTTGAACTCAATCAAAACTAATAAAACCGAATATGAAATCATAAGACATACAAAGACAAACTCCCTTGCTATGCTTATGATTGAAATTCTCTCAAGAAGTGTACATTGCCACTCCGATCTTGAAATAGGCATGATTCTTGACGGAAATATAGATCTTGCAATAGATAATGAAGTATTTAAACTGAAGAAAAATGATATTTATATTGTGAACAGATACCAGCCACACTCTTTCTACAGCAATAAGCACCATAATAAAATAGTTATATTTTTGATAAATCACGCACTGTATAAAAACATCGGTCCGGACATTATATATAAGAAAAATCATATAGTTTTTGATGATAAGAATTCTGATTTGTATAAAACAATATTTGAATGTGCTATGTGTTATGCCAGTGATATTGCATTTACAGAATTAGGCGCAGGCGCAAAAGCTCTTGACTTAATTTATAAGCTCAGTAAAATAGCCGATCCTTTCATCGATGAACAAAGTACAAAGCAAAGTCGCTCAAAAGGTAAACGTTTGCAAAGAATAACTGAATATATGTTTGAGCATCATTCGGAAAATATTACATTGGAAGATATCGCAAATCTTGAGTCGCTGTCTACTTATTATATATCTCACTTTATAAAGAAAATGACCGGTACTACATTTACAGAATATTTAAATAATATAAGATTTGACCATGCATTTTCGCTCCTAAACAAGACTAATTTAAGGATAAGCGATATTTGCTGTGAGGCAGGTTTTTCAGACAGCAGGTACCTCAACAGATTATTTAAAAAAAAGATGGGAATAGATATACAATCATATCGAAAGAACATAGATAAAATAGAGCTACCGCTAACAGATCAACCCTATATGACTGTTCAAAATCATATATCACAGAGCAAATTTATGTTGGAGCTTGAAAAATATATTTTCTAAAATCAAAAAACGATACTCTGATTCTTCTCTCAAAAGAATTTGTAGAGTATCGTTTTTACTATTATATTTTCTTATGTATCCGGACATCACTTTATAGTTCACCCTGATTTTATTACTCCGAAATATTATTAAACTTATATGTAACAAGAGCATCTTTGGCTTTTATACCTATGCCGATTTTTCCATCACAGGGATATATCATAGAAGTAAAATTATATTTCCCTTCAAAAAGATAAACCTCCAATACATTTCCGTCTTTAATAATATCAAAATCTATATCAATATTTCTTTGTATATCAGCCTTATATATTCTTATCCCGCTCTTTATATGCTCATCAGCCTCACTGAAATCAGTGATAATATTTCCGAATAAAAAATCAAGCTTTATAATGATTTTATTTTCTTCACTGTCAAAAATTATAAAATTAAGCTCCGTGCTGTTTTTATCTCTTTTTATATTTCCCTGTATATAAATATAATCACACATTTCATCCAAAAGATTACATATAACTCTATCGGATATTTTGCTTTTATGGCTGTATTCAATGCTTTTCTCTTCTAAATCCTGCCTGTATGGCTGCATTTTCAGATTATTACCGTCCATATCGATAAGCCTTGGGTACGACATAATACCACGATATCCGTTTTCCGTAGAAGGACCGTGATCTTTTATCCAGGGCATCCATTCCCAGCCCCCTATCCATGCCATCGAAACCGCTCTGTCAAACTTATCTTTATAGACCTGTGATGCATAATAATGCGGTCCAAAATCCGGTGTTTTGGTGTAATCATGATAAAAGATACAGTTTTTAAAATTTATATCTCCTACCATATATATTGTCGGTAAAAAATCCGTGCGATTCATAGGAGAAGCTGTAATAACCCATTTACCGTCTATTTCAAAAATATCCGGACATTCAAACATTGTCCCCTCTCCGTCTTTTGCCTCATACAGTATTCCGCTATATGTCCAGTTAAATAAGTCTTTTGAATGAAACAAATATATTCTTCCATGACTTTTTAAATCACAAGCCGCACCGTCCGAACCTCCCACGACCATTTGCCAATATCCGTCATAAAATATTACCTTAGGATCACGAAAATCAATACCTATTGATTCAATAACAGGATTTTTTTCATACTTTGTAAAATTATAGCCGTCATTTGAATATGCCATGCACTGCCTTTGTAAAACCACACCGTCCACCAATGCCACAGCCGTATAAAAAGCATATATTTTATTGTCGGAAACCACTACAGAACCGGAAAAACATCCCCCTTTATCATAATCTTCATATACCTCATCAGGAATCAAAACAGGTGGACATTCATCCCAATGTATCAAATCATTGCTTATAGCATGCCCCCAATGCATTTTATCCCAATTATTACTGTATGGATTGCATTGAAAATATAAATGATATTTGCCCTGAAACCATACCAGACCGTTCGGATCGTTTATCCAGCCTTTTTTTAGGGCAAAATGATTTTTAGGTCTGAAAATACATTCTTTTATACTCATGATTTCACCGCTCCCAAAGTCATACCTGCCGTCATTTTTTTATTCAATCCGAAATAAATAAGTAGTGTAGGGAATACCGACATTGATATGGCTGCATATGTGGCGCCCCAGTCTTTTAAACCTCTCGGTCCTATAAAATCTGTAAGACCTATGGATATTGTTTTTAGTTCCGTACTGTTTATAAATACAAGGCTGAAAGTATAATCATTCCATACTGTAATAAAATTCATTGCAAGCACTGTCATTATAGTATTTAAAGACAGTGGAATAATTATTTTTGTATATATACCGTAAATATTTGCTCCGTCTATAACAGCCGCTTCTATAATCTCATCCGGAATAAAGGAATAAAAATTCACAAACAGCATTATTGATACCGGAAGCTGAAATGCCAAAAGCGGCAATATAACGCTGATTCTTGTGTTTATAAGCCCCACTTTTGCAAACATTGTAAACAGTGGAATCAATGTAACCGCATAAGGAATGGTAAGACCTATGAGAAAATATCTGTATATATTTTTTCTTCCCATAAATTTCATTTTAGCAATAGCAAATGATGCCATTGAACTTATTAAAACTATAAGTACCAGTGATATTACAGAAATTATCGCACTGTTCTTTATATAGGTAATAATATTGCTCTCGGTAAATATTTTAATAAAGTTTTCCATTGTAAAGCTTTTTGGAAAAGCAAAAGGCTGTGTCAAAAGCTCAATATTAGGCCTAAAGCCCGCTATAATCAGCCAAATAATAGGATATCCCTGAATTATTAAAAATAAAATCATAACGGACCAATATATTACTTTTCTAATACTTCTTTTCATATATCCTCCTATTCGTTTTCACTGTCCATGTATTTGCTGATTAATAAAACTCCCAATATGCTCAGTATTACAATTACCACAGCAATGGCACTGCCATATCCGTAATCCCTGCTTGTAAATGCCTTCTTATACATATATGTTGCAAGTATTTCAGATCTGTGATTCGGTCCGCCCTTTGTCATATTCATAGGTGCGGCAAATCCTCTTAAAGCTCCTACAAGGCTTAATATACATGAGAGCATAATTACATTTGCTATTGCAGGTATTCTTATTTTTACAAGAATCTGCAATTCACTCGCCCCGTCTATTCTTGCAGCCTCCAATATATCAGGAGATACTGAAACCAATGCGGAATAAAAAATAATCATATAAATACCTATATACTGCCATCCCTCTACGGATGCAACCGCAATCAAAACGGTTTTATATTCACTTAGAAAGGCAATAGGTTCCATCCCCAATAATTTTCTGAATATATTAAAAAGTCCAAGAGGCTCATACGAATAAAATCCTGTAAATAATTGTGATATCGCAATAACCGTTATAACGGAGGGGATATAATATACTGTCTGTATAAACCCTCTTCCCTTTTTTAAATATGTAAGCAAAACAGCTATAATAAAACCAAAGCCAAGCTGCAATACCATTACAATAATAATGTAAATTATATTATTCCAAAATGCCTGCCTGAATACTTCGTCACCAAGCAGCTTTATATAATTACTTAAGCCTACAAAAGTTTTTTTGCCTATACCGTTCCATTCAAGAGCACTATAGTAAATCGAAACCAGTATAGGTATCATAACTATAATAGAATAGACAATAAAAGCAGGCAGCAAAAATATGGCAATTGCTTTTTTATCTCTTAAAATCTTCATAAAATCACCGATATTCCAATGTATGCAATTTGGGGCAAAATATATTTGCCCCTTAAAATATACTTTTATTTATTTGCTTTTAAAGCTTCATCTACAGCTTTTACAAATTCATCAGGAGTTTCCTCTCCCATGCAAAGCCCCGGAAGATTATCATTGATTGTTGCTATTACATCCTCACTTAATACCACATCCCAAGGTCTTGCGGCAGTGGAACCTATATTATTTGTATCCTCCATTACCTTTAAGAATAAAGGATCAAAGCTGTTATTATCTCCCATTTCAACCTTTTGCGGTGCAAGATGCTCATGAGCAAAGTAAGCAGGACTGTAGTTTTTAACTATAAATGTCAGATAATCCTTATACTCATCATCAAAAACCTTAGGATTTACCGAAAGACCTATACCGCCAAATGCCCAGTAATCATTTGGCTCCGTCTTTGCATCCTTTATTGTAGGCATATAAAAATAGTCTACATTCAAGCCCTTAGGTCTGTTTTTATCTGTGAAATAATTTAATTCCCATGTACCTGTAGGATACATTGCACACTTTCCGCTCAAGAAAAGATTTAATCCTGTAGCTACATCAGTTGTGGAAAATCCGGGTTGAAAATATTTTCCTATCTCTGACATAAATGTTGCAGCCTTCATACCCGTATCATCTGACATCTTTGCCTCTCCTGATGAGAGTTGAATTAAATATTCATTTCCCGACAGTCTAAATGGATATGTTGCGAGCAGACGAAGTAGCGGCCAGCCGTCTCCTCCACCTATTCCAAAAGCTGTATAACCTTTTTCATTTAATACCTTGCATGCCTCTAAAAGTTCATCTAATGTCTTTGGTGCCTCAATACCTGCATCCTTAAACATATCAACATTGTACCAAATCATCTCGGTAGAAAGTTCAAGAGGCAAAGTATATAATTTTCCTTCGGCAGTTCTTCCATAATTTAATGCCAGTGGAATATAGCTGTCTTTTTCGCCTATCTCCTCAAGAAAAGCATCCATATCTGTAAGCATATTCTGCTCCCCAAGCTCACTCGCATAAGGAGTTGCATCCAAATCAAACATATCCGGCATCTGACCGCCTGCAATCATTGTACGAAGCTTTTGATCATAAGATGATCTGTCGGCATTGCTGTCGATAACAAGCTTTATATTTCCACCCTGCTCATTATACTTATCTGTTATCTCCTGCAATGTAACCATGGTATCATCCGATGCCGATCTTGAAGAAAAATAATGTATCTCTCTTACATTACCATCCTTACCTTTAGCCTCTGATGAATTTGTTGTACTCCCTGATTTACCCGCACAGCCTGTCAATACCATTCCTGCTATGAGGCATACTGTTACTATTTTCTTATACATAATCTCTCTCCTTTATTTTGTTTCATACATATGAATATCACAAACCCTAATACTTCCGTCTTTTACAAAAAATCCCCAATATTTTCTTTCTGTGGAATAAGCTCTCATTGTCAATGCCACGGTATCATTTACATACAGACAAATTATACTGCCCTCCACAAAAACTTTTATATTTACTTTATTTTCCTCCAAAGCTTTATAGTCAAAAGGTCTTTCAAGTTCCACCATAAAAGGTTTATCCCCATCCACATACCATTGATTGACTCCGCTTATACGCCTTGGCCACATATCAGCTACAATTCTGTTATAAAACGGTTCAAATCTAAGATAATATCCGTTTGCAAAGTCCTTATCCTGCCTTAAGCCTATGCCAAATGCCCTGCTACCTTCGCAAAACTCTATAGTCGCCTCTATAAGACAAGTTTCTTTCATTCCTTCAATTACATATACCTTTTCCCCCTCATTATTTTTTATTTCAATATCTTCAATATTATTTGCAGTAATTTCTTTTTCAAAAATATTTGTTAAACCGTTTGAAGGTTTTACCTTCAGTTTGCCGTCTTTGTCTTGCTTTATTTCATGTGCTATAAGATTTCCGCCCCATTCATATTGACCGAAATCACTGTCACCACGCTTTGTAGGTACCCAGGCAAATGCCATCCTTACATCTTTTGCCTGTGCTGTTTTAGCCGCATAAAATGCTCTGGCATCAAAGGTATCTTCTATAGGAGCTGTCCAAGGTCCGCTTATTTTATCCGCCATCCTGTAATGTGTCACAAATTTTTCAGAGAAGGTGGAATAGATAAGATACCATTTATCCCCCATTTTAAATAAATCCGGACATTCATGAGTCATATATGATTTAGGATTGTAAAACGGCTGCATTGCCTTCCAATGAATCAAATCATATGATCTGCAAAGCCCTACACAGCCTCCGTTTTTCTCACTTGCACCTTGTAATCGGGCAGCAAGAAGCATATCAAAGCATTCTTCTTCTTCATTGTAAAAAACAAATGGATCACGCCAGTCAAATGGTTCATATATTGACTCATCCGCTCCGAATGTCAGTTCCGGCAGTTTTTCCCAATGTATAAGGTCCTCACTTATTGCATGCGCAACATATTGTAGAGGTCTCCCGTTTCTGTGATATTTAGGATTATAATTATTCTGTGCTGTATAAAACATATGGAATTTAGAGTCATTTCCCTCTATCACCGAACCTGTATAGCAGGCATAATCAGCATCATCGTACCCTCCTACCGGAAGCACTACTTTACAGTCCTCAATATTTACTCCGTCCTCTGTAATTAAAAGATTCCAGCTTGTACGATATCCATACTCATCCTCTGTATTTCCCTTTCTCTCATCATGAAGGTAGAAAATATAAAACTTACCGTCATGCGCAAAAGGAATGGTATCACCCACCCAGCCATCCCCGGGTTTGTAGAAAATATTTTTCATATAAGCTCATCTCCTATCCGCTATCGAATTATGTTTTTATACTATACTATTTAATAAAAATATCCTATTCGCAAATGCTCCAAAGTTTTTATAAATGATTATGCAAGTATGTATTTTCTTGCATTTTTCATGCAAATATGATATTGTTTTCATAGATTTTCAAAGGATTATTTTTATTTTCATTATTATTTTCATAAAAGGAGCTTATATGGTTACTATAAATGAAGTGGCAAAAGCGGCAGGCGTATCCATCTCCACCATCTCCAGAGTAATAAACCAAAGTAATTCCGTATCACTTGCTACAAAAACCAAGGTTATGGAGGCAATAAGGGAACTGGGATATACTCCTAATATCTCCGCAAAAAAGGATAATAAAAAATCAAACAAACTTATCGGTGTGCTCTTTCCTGATATATCAAATAATGTTTTTGGCAGGATTTTACAGGGTGTAAACAGTGTTGTAACTCCTCTTGGATATAATACGGTTATATGTGAAACAAATGGAGAACTTGAAAAAGAAATTCATTTTCTGGATGTTTTAAAAAATAAACAGGTAGAAGGTATTATCATGGCAAATGTCCACATACCTGAGGAACATATGCTTTGGATACATAGAAATAATAAGCCTGTAATCTATGTCTGTCAGGATATTCCGGATTTTAGCTTAAAGATTCCTATAAGCTCTGTAAATATGGATAATCAGCAGGCTATCTGTGATATGGTGCATTTTCTTTACAATATGGGGCATAAAAATATCGCTTTTATAGGAGGACCGCTGCATGATTTATCCGCCGGAAAGAAAAGATATGACGGCTATATGAAGGGACTTAGGGAATGTTCATTAAATACATCACAAGATCTTATCAGCTTTCAAGAATCTTTTACAATTGCTGACGGATATGCCGGTATGAATCAGATATATGAAAAATCCTCTATCCTTCCGACAGCTGTACTATGTGCCTGTGATAATATTGCGGTCGGTGCTATTGATTTTATGTATGATAATAATATACAAGTACCTGAGCATATCTCTGTAACAGGAGTTGATGACAGTATTTTGGCTACAGCTATAAGACCTTCTCTCACTACTATCCGACACGCCACTTTTGACACCGGAGTAAAAGCCGCACAGCTCTTACTTGAATATTTTTCCTCGGAATCTTTTAAGGGAAGTTCCTTTAAAATGCCCTATCAGCTTTTACGCAGACAGAGTGTAAAGCATCTGTAAATATAAGATATAGGCAGGTATCTTAACGGATTGTTTGAAGAGCATTTGAAACAATGATATCTTTCTTAAGTTAAAATAATTCTCTGTATACAAAAAAGTCACCAATGTGCTAATGCATCGATGACTTTTTTTCTGTGTTTTTATATTTATATATCCATTGTAAGATTCTTACTGCAATCCCAAAAGAACAGCTCTACACTTCCTCCAACTTTCTTTAGTTCCTTAATAAATTCACTTGGAAGACTTTTATCTGCCTTAAAATTGTAAGATTCAATATCTTTTATCTCCGTTAAAGCACTATATATCAATCTTTTTTTGCTACTTATATTTTCAGTACATTTATCATTATTTAGTATAGCTTTTAAATCATTGTACAGCACTTCATAATCCATAACATCCGGGAAATAGTGCGAGTGCCACTTATAATAGCTCAATGTAAACTCACCGTAATACTCTAAATCTATATATAACTTGTACTGACAAGTAGGGTTAAGTACGGTTATACAGATATTATCTTCTTCTAAATATTCATACTCTTTATTCATTTCAGCAAAAGTATGAATTTCATATTCATCCTCTAAGTCATCTAATAATTTGCATATTTCATTCTTTTTATCAACCGGATTTATGTCCATACTTTCTCCTATACAAATACTACATTCACCATATTAATGCATACAAAAATAAAGTTAATTAAAATAGATAATATTAAATATTTATCCTGAATTATTAACCACAGTAGATTTGGCTTAGAAAGCCTACAAGATAATTGTTTTATAAAGCTATCTCGTTAGTAAGTTGGAAAATCACCTGAAAAAAGGGGGCACTATCCCTATGTGTCAAAAATAGTCATTTGATATTGGATTATCAAGGCTCATAAGTTACTACTATTCCAACTGTAGTGGCAGTTTCATAATATTTGCTGCTTTCTCATATTTGTAGAGAGCACCAATCACCTAAACCAATTAAACAGGTTGTATGCAAGAGCCTGTATCTGTAAACGATTTGCA
>NZ_AZXX01000093.1:0-16600 GCF_000512995.1 Lachnoanaerobaculum sp. MSX33
AAAACAGCTCCTCTTAAAAAATATCAATAGTATAATTTAGAATGTTTTAGGATCCTCATACATCCAAGTCTCATTCCATGGTACTTTTGCATATAACTTATCTATATCATCCTTTGTATAAAAGTGCACCTCCATAAATACATCCTCCGGAAACAATTTAAAATATCTATGCAGGAATTCCAGTAATAATCTGCCTCTACCTGAAATATCGTCAAAAATAATATAACTTGGTACTGTTTCTCCTATACTTGGAATATAGTATTCATGTGATTCTTTTGGCTTCGGATAAAAATAAATTATAATATGATCATTATCATCCAGTGAATCCCATTGATATTCGTCATCATCCCATTTTCTTCTCCAATGATCATTAGTAAAGCTAATACTAAAACTTTCGCCTGTTCTTAATTTTTCTTTATCTTTACCACTTGAATAAAACTTCATCTTTGTAAATATATCAATTATTATATCCAAGTCTTTTTCTGTTGGATATTCACCTTTCCTGAACAGCGATGCTGATGCTCCCATTATCTTAATATTCTCCCTAACACTCATTGCTACAGAATAATTTTACTCCAGCCTACCTTCAACTTGTATAGAAATTTGTGACCACTTTCTTACAACTATTTCCCTATTAATATTATTTTAATGAAGAAGAGCTGTTAGATATAAAACAGCTCACAGCTCCTCTTAAAAAAATATCAATAGTATAATTTAGAATGTTTTAGGATCTTCATACATCCAAATCTCATTCCACGGTACTTTCGCATATAACTTATCTATATCATTCTTTGTATAAAAGTGACTTCGCCTAAATACATCTTCCGGAAACAATTTAAAATATCTATGTAAAAATTCCAGTAATAATCTGCCTCTACCTGAAATATCTTCAAAGTTAAGGTAATCCGGTACTTCTTCTCCCATACTTGGAATATATTCTCCAAGCTCTATTTCCACATTAGGATAGAAGTAAATTATAATATGGTCATTATCATCTAATGAATCAAGTTCGTCCTCATCCCACTTTCTTGCCCACTCATCATTAAAAAAACTCACACTTAAACACACTCTTTCACCTGAACTCATATCCACTTTATTACTTGAATAAAATCCCATTTCTGTAAATATATCAATTATTATATCCAAGTCTTTTTCTGTTACATATTTACCTTTTCTAAATATTGACGCTGATGCTCCCATTACCTTAATATCCTCCCTAATTCTTCTAAATCTGTAACTATTATAGCTCCAAGCTCTCTTGACTTTTCTACCGCTTCAAGGTCTTTTGCGCTTGCTCCCTCCAGTCCACTGTCTATATATAAAATAACCTTTTTATCCCCTACATTAATGTATTCAGGATTATTTTTATCCAAATACTTCTCTATCTGAGAAAACTTTACATTTTGTACATCGCTCTTTGCCTCTATAAGATAGTTATCCGACATTATATCCAGGTCTCCTATATCTGCTCCTATCTTTTCCGGTTTAAGCTTTTCACCTGAAAGTGCCTTTACTTTTGCGCCTAATTTTTTTACAGTTTCATTTGTATTATTCATTATATAATCTGCAACTTTTCCTTCAACAAATTTTCCAATATCCTTATTAGATAATCTTGATTGTATAGCATTATTTATATTTTTACTATTTTGTTCGGCAATTTCGAATACTGTTTTTGAATTATTTTCATACTTTGTCTTATTACCATTCGTACTTAAGAATGTAGTTCCCGGTTTCCCTGCCGCTGTAGCACCTTCTATAGCCTTTGGTACTTCCTTCTTATCCTCAGACTTTATATACTCCTCGGGCAAAGGCTTTTCTTTAGCTATATCATCAACTTTATCTATCGGCTTTTCAAGTTCAGGCAGCTTTGGTTTTTCGGTTATATCAGACAATTTTGTAGAATTTTTAGATTCAGGTATCTCTATAGGCGGCTTATTCGGTTCAGCTATTTTTGATGGCGGTTTGACAGGGTTTATTTTCTTATCAATACCTGATATATCACCTGCTTGTTCTCCAATTTCTGCAGCCTTAGATGAGTAAACTATCTTTGACGGCTGCTTTATATTTGAACTACCTGCAATTTCATCTCCAATCCCGTATATTTTTGATGAGGTTTTTGATCCCTTTGATATATCACCAACATCATCTGCTATATCAGCGGCTTTTGATGATTCACTTGCTTTTTTAGCCCCTTTTCCGGATTTTGCATAACCATTTGTAACTGCAGCCAACCCTATTTCAAATGCTGCATGTCCTAAAAGCTCTGCTCTATCCTCACTACTTCCATGAATTATCTTTTCGTTTGTATAGTTTTTTACAGCTTTCACCAACATCCCGGGGTTCACTATTATATCTGTTAATCCCTCTACAGTTTTTATAGGATGTACCACTGTACTATAAATACCGTCTGCAGTACCGAAAAGTCCCTTTATATACACCCCTCTATAGTATGCCCCTATTGCAGACATTAAGCCGGCATTCTTCGGCATATTTGTAGCTCCTAGGAATCTTCCTAGTCCATTTGATATTATAGGTATCTTTGCAGCATATACAGAATTTCCTGCTTTTGTAGTCTCCCTTATAACGATATTCCTTAGATTATCATAGTGTATACCTATGTTCGGTAATTTTATAACCCCTGCTTCTACAAGTGCTTTAAGGTTTTTTGTATTTGTATTTAAGGAATCTATTGCTCCATAAGCTGTATAAAAATAAAGTATCGGATCTTTCTTTGCCCTTTTTGCAAAGTCATCATTATTCTTGTTTATATCTTGAAAAGCCTTTTTAGCCTTTGCTGTATCGGCATTAGGGTTAATTATTGTAGGCGGTATCGTTATATTTATATTACTCCTATAACTTTTTCTTGACTTTTCATTTACACCCTTAGCAACCACAGGTCTTGGTCGTATACTTGATGCAAATCTGTTGGCGGTATTTCTCCCTGACCTACTTGCATTTGCGTTAACATTCTTTGAATGGTTTTTAGAATAGCTGTTGGCAGTTCTTCTTCCAAAGCTTCTTGACAGGTTTGTACTTTGTCTTATATTTTGCTTACCTAATCTTCTGCCTGAATTCTTTGGTTTATCCTGTTTCTTTGATTGTGCTTTTGCCTTTGGCGATATTTTCGGCATCTTCAGCTTTGGAGATTTGGATTTATTTGAAGCTTTTCCCTTAGTACTTGCGGTTGTCTTTTTGCTTATCTGCTTTCCCTTTGCGCCCTTACCTCTGCCTGTGGATTTTCCCCTGTTTCTTGTATTTCCGCTTGGGTCGGTATAATTGACAGGGTCATTTTCTACAAAGCTGTACCCGTTTAAGCTGATCGCTGACTCTATATCTCCACTTACACTGTCTTCTGATAAGAACACCCCTGCATTCGGATCATAATATCTGGCTCTTAGATAATATAATCCTGTACTATCTTTCCATTCTCCATCAAATCCAAAGCCGGTTATTAAAGCTTTTTGAGTATCAATAAAATTTGTATCTTCATTATCTCCAAATGGTGTATAGAATACATTTTCTTCTCCGATTCTACCTAATACACTTTCTTTTTCATCTGTTATAAATATACTCTCAGTACCGGTTGAAAGTTCAACTGTCCTTTCATTTCCGTATATTAAATTCGTTTTTGAACTGTCATTATAAACAGATAGCACCTGTGTATCTTCAAAGCTTACATCATTTAATCTGTATTTACTTTCCAAAGTACCGTCGGAATTCAGTTCTTTGGTAAGAACTCGCTCTCCCATTGCATCATAGATTGCTTCAAATATTGTTACATCATTTTTCTTTATTCCTGTCAGGTTATCATTGATATCATATGTGTAGCTAAACTTCTCTCCATCACTTGTAGCTGATCTACGATTACCGTTTTTATCATAAGAATATATGGTAGTTTTCTTAGGTGATTGTTTTTTGATAAGCCTGTTGCTTTCATCATATGTAAATGTAGTTACTTCTTCTTTATCACCTGTTTTTATGGTTTCACTTGTTCTATTGCCTGCATTATCATAGGTATAGCTTATATCTTTTGTACCTATATCACTTACGATACTCTCACTTTTTAGCTGTGAATTATCAGTATAACTGTATCGGTATTCTAACTTTATAAAATCTGTATTATTACCTGAATTATCTGATACAGTATCCTCCACTGATAATACATTCTCACTTGTGGCTGTCAGCGTATCCTGATCTGTTAATGCTCTTTCTTTAGTATTAGATTCCTTATTATCCTTACTCAACACAACATATCTTTTAGATATTCTGTCTTCACCGTCATACTCCAATGAGATCTTATATATGATATTTCCTGCATCATCAGTATATGTCTTTTCTACTAATTCACCGCTATCATTATATTTTTCTACAATAGTCTTGTTATCCGGCAGATGTGTAATTGTAGTATTTTCCACATACTCATAGCTGACAGTTTTATTATCACCGTATATTACAGATATAATTCTATCTTCACTGTCATATGTATATACAGTTGGCAGCTCACCGTCTGCTTCAAGCTTACTTAAATTTCCTCTTTCATCATAAGTATAATTTATTGTCTTTCCGAATATATCTGTATAATTTAAAATATTTCCACTGTTATCATACTTGTAGATGGAAGTTCCGGTATTCCCTGTAGCTTCTGATATATTCCCATTCTCATCATATCGGTATTCTAAAAGTTTCTTACTTTCACCATCTGACAATTCACTTTGAGATAGTATCCTGCCCTCACTGTCAAGCTCATATGTTAATTGCTTTCCGTCAGCCTTTACTATCTTGATTGGAGTATCACTGTTGCTATATTCATAATACTCCACATCACCACTTGGATTTTTTCTCTCTACCACTCGCCCCTGACTATCTCTTTTTAAATATGTGGTATGTGAATTTCCGTCACTGTACTCTACTATTCCATTATCATCAGATTTGTAGAAAATATCTCCAAGCTTGGTCTCTATAAGCTCTTTTTGTATATCATTATTTTCTTGTTTCTTATTAGGGTTTATAGAAAGCAGACGATTTCTTACACTATATGTAAAATCGGTATCCTCTTTGCCTCCTCCGGTTATTTTTGTAAGATTGCCATCAGCATCATATGAGAATTTTTCACTCCCTGCTTTACTGTCTTTTTGTGTTATCTGCCCCTTGGCATTATAATATAACCTGATATCATCCGCATCTGTTTTCATACCTGTTACTTGACTCTTATTATCAAGTGTATATGAAATATTTTCAGATGCTCCGGTATTTATATTCTTATATACCTCATTTATTAAGTTTCCTACATTGTTGTAATTATAGCTGTTGGCTTCTCCGGTGCTGTTATTTTCTTCTATCAGCTGACCAAGTTTATCATACTTATACTGTGCATTATATCCGCTGCTGCTCTTCTCTTCTAAAGTATTTCCAAAAGTGTCATAAGTATATGAGAAATCTTCACCGTCAATGCTTTCTGAAATCACCTGACCTATTTTATCATAGGTGTATGTATATCTTTTCCCGCTTTGGTCACTCTCCTCTGTAAGCTGTCCATACAAGTCATAGGAGTACTTTTTTTCATTCCCTTTATTATCTGTAATAGAAGTTATATCACCAAGAGTATCATAGCTGTATTTTTCATAGTTTCCCGACGTATCTTTCTTTTCTACCAATCTACTTAGTGAATCGTAAGTGTATGTTGTTTTACTGCCGTCTATATCTATAAATTCAATTATATTTCCAAGTGCATCATACTTATACTTTTCACTACTGCCGTCAGGATATACTATTTCCGTATTTTGTCCAAGTGCATCATATCTATATACTATCGGCTGATTTTTACCATCCACATACAATATCAGATTATCATTGATGTCATATGAAAACTTTTGTATATTACCCAGTGCGTCCTTTGTTTCTACTATATTCCCTTTAGCATCATACTTATACTCACTCTTACTTCCGTCAGCTTCTTTTTCAGTCAACAGATTGCCGGCATTATCATATGTATACTCAATGACATCTTCTCCGCTTGCTTCTTTTATCAGATTACCTGATGTGTCATAAGTGTATTCTGTACCCACTCCATATATATCTACACTTTTTATCAGATTACCTGCTTCATCATATGAAAAACTCTCAGAAGTTTTATCTGCATAGTCTATCTTTGTTACTCTACCCTCTGAATCATATGTATAGCTTGTCTTTTCTCCCAAGCTGTTTGTTTCCGTCAGTAGATTATTAGCACTGTCATAAGTATAGTTTTCATCTAAATCCTTATTATCATAAAGTCTTATGATATTTCCGGCTTCATCATATTGTATATTTGTAATAAGACCGTTAGCTTCTGTTTGAGTAATAACTCTACCCTGTGAGTCGTACTTATAGCTTGTTTCACTATTATCCGGCAATATAACTCTTGATAGATTTTCACCATCATAAGTATAATTTGTCTTATTCCCCAATGCATCTATATTGGCAATAAGCCTATTACTCTCATCATACTCATACTTTGTTTCAAAACCAAGTGCATCCTTGATACTTGTTATATTACCGGCACTATCATATGAAAACTGTACAACATCTTTACCGTTAATATTTCTACTAATCAGATTACCGGCTTCGTCATAAGTATCCTTAGTAACGGCACCATACTCGTCGGTATACTCTTCTGCCAACTCACTTGGTATTTTTTCATGAGTTGTCTCCTTTTTTGCCACCTTAGACACTTTGCTCTTCGCATCTCTAAGTACGTCTTGATAGTAATAGTATTTTCTTACCGATTCCTTATCCTGTACCGCACCAAAGGTCGGCAGAATCTGCCCCAGCATTAAGCTGAAAGAAACAATACCTGCAACAAGACTTTTACAAAATATTCTGTTTTTCATCCTATTCACCCATCTTTTTCTGATTTTTTATTTAACCCATTTTATACCACAGATTATGCATTAGTGTCAATTACTATTGCTGTTAAACTTTAACTATATTATTTAACCAAACTTCCTTGCTTAATTCTTCATATTTCATCGTATTCCCCTTCTTCTATCATCTCGTCTATAGCCTCTCTAAACCAATCCCAAAAGCTTTCATAATCCTTTCTCTGTTCCCATCCTGAACTTGCAAAGTCATGGATTTTTTGCACCCTTCCGCCTTTGTCGATATCAAAGCAAACTATATCATCATTGTCACCTCTTCTTGCAAAGGGAACCAATTTTCTCTCAGGATATCTTTCTTGTAAGCTTTTTATTCTGCAAGCAGCATGCTCATAATCCATCAAATACCAAAAATCAAAATCCGTCAAACCCAAATGAACAATCTTTAAAAATTCTTTCGGATATTCAAATCCTTTATATATACTGCCGGCATCTAATAATTTCATTTCTATACCTCTTTTTTAATACAAAAAGCGGTCAAATTTCTCTGCTTATAAGAATTTGAACGCTTTTAGATAACTATATTTTCTAATCCGCTCTTCTTCTGTAAAATCTTCCAAGGAGCTGTTGTGTCTTTATAAGATTTATAAATGCGGCCTTATCTATTTCTTTGATTGCCTTTACCACTTTATCAGCTTCGGCGCTTGATACTATTGAGTATACAAGCGTTCTCTCACAATGATTGTAATGTCCCTCTCCCTTCCATGTTGTGGCACCATGGTGACTGATTTCTGAAATTATCTCACAAACCTCGTTAGGATGATCTGTAACAATGAACAGTGTAATCTGTTGATACTTTCTGTACAATACATGTATAACAGTTGTTGTAACGTATTGAAAAATAATCGAATACAGTGCTCTGTCCCAGCCAAATAAAAGTCCTGCAATCAAAAGTACTACCGCATTTCCTACAAGGATGATATTAAATGCATCCATTCCCTTTTTTTCAGATAAGTAAATGGAAATAAAGTCGGTTCCTCCTGTAGTGGCATTCATAAGAAGACAAATACTTATAACAAGGCCGTTTATAATTCCTCCGAAAATTGTTATAAGCAATATATCCTCCGTTATTACATATCCCGGAATAATATCTACCAAAAATCCTGCCAGCAATATAACCCAGCAGGAAAAAAGTGTAAATTTCTTTCCTATAAATCTGAAACCTATATATACAGGTATCGCATTTAATATAATATTTACCAGTGTATATGGCAATTGCACATTAAAAAATATTCGTGCAGATCTGGTAATAAGCAAAGTAATACCTGTCGCACCTCCGGGGAATAAATCTCCGGTTCTTACAAAGGTCTTGATATTAACGGCCATCAAAATAGCCGCCAAAGTTATAACGACAAATCTTTTTATATCATTTTTTATAATGTTATTTTTATTATTTTTTATACTTTCTTCCATTATACTATCTCACAAAACTTATTTTACCCTATGACAGGCTACACTTCTGCCGTTTTTTTCGCTTAAAACAGGCTCATCTGTTCTGCAAACTTCCATGCAATACGGGCATCTGGTATGAAATCTGCAACCGCTTGGAACATCTATAGGACTTGGTATTTCCCCCTTAAGCATTTCCTTTTGCCTTCCTGCATTTTCAATACTTGGAATGGCATCAAGTAAAAGCTTTGTATACGGATGAAGAGGATTTTCAAAAATATCATCAGTATTCCCGATTTCACATATTTTACCCAAAAACATTACACAAACCCTGTCGGCAATAAAATTCACCACGGATAAATCATGTGATATAAATAGATACGATGCTTTTCTCTTCTCCTGTAAATCCTTAAGTAAGTTTAAAATCTGTGACTGTATTGATACATCCAATGCAGATACAGGCTCGTCACATACTATAAGCTTAGGATTTAGGGCTATTGCTCTGGCAATTCCTATTCTTTGTCTCTGGCCTCCTGAAAACTGATGCGGATATCTGTTATAGTATTCCTTTCTGATACCTACATCTTCCATTAAATCAAGGACTTTTAACTTTATATCTTCTTTTCTCATCCCCTTATTATGTGTGATAATAGGCTCTGCAATAATCTCGCCTACAGTCATTCTGGGATTTAAAGAAGCATAGGGATCTTGAAAAATTATTTGAAGATTTTTCTTAATCTGCTTTAATTCTTCGCCTTTTTTTTCATAAATATTTTCATTAAGAAATATACTTTCACCGCTGTTTGGACTTATAAGTCCTATAGCACATTTTCCGAGTGTTGATTTACCGCATCCGCTCTCGCCAACCAAAGCCAAGGTCTCATTCTCATATATATCAAGACTGACATTACTTATGGCATGTACTTTTTTATTTTTCTTTGATGTAGGAAATTCCTTAACTATGTTTTTTAAACTTAATACTACATTTTTCATCTTCTATCCTTTTATATAGGAAACATGAAACCATATGATTATCCTTTATGTACTCGTCTGCCGGTCTTGAAGAAAAACAGATATCCTGTGCATAATCACATCTGTCTACAAATCTGCATCCCTCCGGCAAATTTAAGATATTCGGTACATTTCCCTTTATAGTATACAATCTGTCCTGCTTTTTTCCGATAGTGGGAATTGACTTTAAAAGTCCGTTTGTATATGGATGTGTAGTCTCATTAAAAAGCGTTTTTGTCAGAGTTGACTCCACCACTCTGCCTGCATACATTACATATACATAGTCACATATTTCAGCAACAACTCCCATATTGTGGGTTATCATTATAATTGATGTTCCGACAGATTCACACAGTTTTTTCATCAGCTTTAAAATCTGTGCTTCTATAGTAACATCCAAAGCTGTCGTAGGCTCATCGGCAATTAAAAGTTTTGGTTTACATATCATTGCCATACCTATCATTACTCTCTGCCTTAGACCGCCTGAAAGCTCATGAGGATATGAATTAAATCTTTTTTCCGCTTCCGGAATTCCGACCTCATTAAATATTTCAATGACACGCATCTTTGCTTCTTCTTTTGAAATCTTTTCATGCAAAATAATGGCTTCCATTACCTGCTTTCCCACTTTTACCACGGGATTAAGCGATGTCATAGGCTCCTGGAAGATTATGGAAATATCCTTGCCTCTGATTTTTGCATAATCTCTTACACTCAATTTTGTAAGTTCAGTGCCGCAAAAGTCTATACTTCCTCCAACTATCTTTCCGGGATTTTTTATAAGTCCCATAATGCTCATGGCAGTCATAGACTTTCCGCATCCGCTTTCACCTACTATTCCAACTATCTTACCTTTAGGTATATCTATATTTATGCCGTCAAGTGCATAAGCAAGCTTACCCTTTACTTGAAAAGCAACTTTTAAATCTCTTATAGTCAAAATATTGTCCATATTACTGCTCCTTAAGATATGGATCTAATACATCTCTTAGTCCATCACCCAAAAAATTGAATGCTAAAACTACAATCATTATAGCCATAGCCGGTGCCAATACAAGTACAGGCTGTGTAAACAGATATTTTTTTGCACTTACGACCATAAGTCCCCAGCTTGCTGTAGGTGGCTGTGCACCGACACCAAGGAAGCTTAAAGAACTTTCCGAAAGTATGGCTGAAGGTATACTTAAGGTAAATAATACCACCAATGTAGGTATACAGTTCGGCAATATATGTCTGAAAATAATTGTTGCATTACTTACACCCATACTTTTTGCAGCCTCAACATATTCTTTCTTTGAAAGTGACAATGTTTCTGAACGTATTACTCTGGATGTGGATGCCCAGTTTACCAAAGATAATGCTATAAATATATTTATAAGTCCTCCGCCCATTGTATACATTACAACCATAGCAAGTAAAAGTGACGGGAATGCCAGCATTATATCTGCAAGTCTCATTATCGCAAAATCTATCTTTCCGCCGAAGTAACCTGCAATAAGTCCAAGTATTGTACCTATTGTCATTGAAATAAATGTCGGTAAAAGTCCTATGGTAAGTGATATTCTTGCTCCATATATAACTCTGGTCAATGTATCTCTTCCAAGTTCATCTGTGCCGAGAGGATGTGCAAATGAAGGTGCCAAAAGTCTGTCCTTTAAACTTTGTGCGTTTGGTCCGTATACGCATATCACATTTGCGAATATGGCGCAAAATATAATTATAAAAATAACTATAAGAGAAAAGCATGCCAGCTTGTTTTGTTTAATTACAGTGTTCAGCTTTTCAATAAGGCTCTCTTCCATTAAAATTTCCTTGTCAACAACCGACTTTTTATCAATATTTTTACTCATATTATCGTTTTTCTTCACCACTCTTTCTATATCTCCTTTCTAATTCTCGGATCTAGAATAGAGTACAATGAATCCGCTATCAAATTTCCCAATATAACCAGTATCGTAGTAAATATAACCGTTCCCTGTAAAAGCGGCATATCTCTGGTCTCTATTGCATTTACTGCAAGTCTGCCTATTCCCGGTATACCGAAAATATTCTCGGTAATAACCGCACCTGAAAGCATTGAGGATATCTGGAGTGCCATCATTGTAACAACAGGAAGCATGGCATTCTTTAAAGCATGTGATTTCATAACCGCAAATTCCAAAAGTCCCTTGGCTCTGGCAGTTCTGATATAGTCCTCCTGCATTACTTCCAAAATATTTGATCTTGTCATTCTTGCAATACTTCCGGCGGAATTCCATCCAAGTACTATAGAAGGTAATACCATTGAAGCCGCTGTCTCATATCCCGATACAGGAAATATTTTCAGCTTGTAGGCAAAAAGATATTGCAATACCAGTGCTATCATAAATACAGGCATGGATACACCAAGAAGTGCAGTGCCCATAAACAACCTGTCTAAAATATTATTTTTATTTACTGCCGCAAATATTCCGCTTACAATGCCGACTATCCATGAAACTATTGCGGCACATACTGCAAGTCTTACCGTATTCGGGAATGCATCAAGTATTATACCTGTAACATTCCTGTTCAGTCTGTAGCTTGTCCCGAAATCTCCTCTTACAGCATGTGAAATATATGTAAAGAATTGCATATAAAGAGGTTTATCAAGCCCCATCTCTTTACTTATCTTATCTATTACAACCTGATTTACATGTTCACCAAGCATTGTGGTTACAGGGTCTCCCGGTACTACTCTTAACATTATAAATATTATCAAAACCACGCCTATCAAAACAGGTATGGAAATCAAAATTCTTTTTAATATATTTTTTAACAAAACTGCCTCCAAAAAGCTCCGTCATAAAATTAAAAATGGAGCGATATCTCGCTCCATTATACCAATTATCTATTTTAAGTGCTATAGCTATTTTTTTGAAAAGCCTACAAATCTCATATCTGAAATTCCTGCCCAGTTAGGCTCAAATCCCTCGATATTCTTGCTTACACCATAATAGTGTTCTTTTGAGAACATAGGTAACCATGCAAAATCTTCTGAAACAATTTTCTTTTCAAGATCATTGTACTCAGATAATCTCTCTTCAGAATTTACTATTGTTCTTGCCGCACTTACTCTGTCCATTACAGCCTTGTCAGGATAATTAAGTGACCTTTGCTTTGTATTATTCTCATTTCCGAAGAATGTGTAAATAAAGTTGTCAGGATCATTATAATCTGCAGTCCATGTTGACATAAATGAGCCGAGTGTTCCGTCTTTTCTTGTTGCAAGCCATGTAGATTCGTCATAATTCTTTATCTCTGCATTTATACCGACTTCACTCAGCTGTGATGATATTACTTCAAGTATAGTCTTTGTAGTATCTGATGATGATGAATCAACTGAAATCTCCATATCAAATCCGTTCGGATAACCTGCCTCTGCAAGTAAAGCTTTCGCTCCGTCCGGATCATACTTAAGTTCAGGTAATGAAGAATTATATCCTATAAGTCCTCTTGGGAAAATACCGTTTTCAATTGTTGCTACACCGCCAAGTAATGAATCAATGATTTCCTGACGATTGATTGCCATAGAAATTGCTTTTCTCACATTTACATTGTTTAAAGGCTCCGTATTCTCATTGAATGTAAAGTATGTAATACCTACTCTTGGAGTATGGTAAAGTACATCAGGCATTTCTTTCTTATATGTATCAATATAGTCAAGCATGTAATCAAAATCAAGTATATCAAGCTCACCGTTCTTGAACATCATATTCCTTGTTTCGGAATCAGGTATAACTCTTATAAGAACGCCGGGAAGAGATACATCTCCACCCCAATATGTGTCATTCTTTGTAAGTACAATAGAATCATTCACTGTCCACTCCGCCATCTTGAAAGCTCCTGTTCCTACAGTTACTGAAGGGTCGATACCGAACTTGTCGCCTGCAGCCTCTGTAGTCTCCTTATCAAGCATACATACAGGTGATGATGACAGGCAAGCTAAAAATCCCGAATAAGGCTCAGATAAAGTGATTTCTACAGTATAATCGTCCAAAGCTTTTACACCTGTAAGTTCTTTACTGCTTCCGTCCATAACTTTATCAGCACCTTCAATCTGACTTACAAAGTCACCGTTTACAGCGCCTGTAACTCCCAAAATTCTTGTAAGTGAATACACCACATCGTCAGCTTTAAAATCGGCACCGTTTGAATATTTTACACCTTCCTGTAAATGCAAAGTGTAAACTTTTCCGTCCTCAGATATGTCCCAACTCTTTGCCAATGAAGGTACAAGCTCACTTGAACCGTCGCTCTTTATCTTTGCTTCCACCAATCTGTCAAAGATATTTAAAGGTACCATATAATCCTTTGATGTCTTATGTGGATCTGCAGTCTGAATATCCGCATTAATTGATGTTACAAGAAATCCTGTAGTATCAATATTTGTTATTGCTTTACTCTCCTGTGAGGAGCCTGTTTCCGTTTTCTTAGAAATGCATGCACTTAGAGTTAATGCTAAAACAGCACCTAACAATATAAATCTTTTTTTCATTTTCCTCTCCCGTTTCTTATTACTACATGACATTATAATACTTTTTATAATCAATGCCAAATAATTTTTACATCCAATATATAAAAAAGTCGGGCAAAATAATCGCAACCCAACTTTTTTATAAAATCTATCTTAGGAATGTAACCGCTTTTATAGGAGTTCTGTAATCACTTCTTCCTATTGTAATTCCAAGATTCTTATTTGCAGCATGAACTATCTTTCCGTCGCCCATATATATACCTACATGGCTTATCTCTCCGCCGCTTCCGTAAAAGAGCAGATCTCCCGGCTGAACTTCGGATAAACTTATTTCTCTTCCGTTATTAGCCTGCTGTCTTGTATTTCTTCCGGTACTGATTCCGAATTGTTCATAAACTCTCATAACAAATCCTGAGCAGTCTGCACCGTTTGTCAAAGATGTACCGCCATAAACATATGGATTTCCCACATACTGCTTAGCATAAGCAACTATTGCGGTTCTTGAAGCATTTTCCTTGACTGCCGCCTTTGTGCTTTCCGTTGTAGCGGTTGTGGTAGCCTTTGATTTACTTACTCCCGGTCCACCGTTCTCACCTGTTACGACTGAGCTTTCTTTCTGAACCTTCTTTGCCTTGGTCTCTGTTTCCTTAGGCTTTTCGGTATTTCCACCCGGTCCATATCCTGCCGCAGTTGTAGCTTGCGTAGTGATTTCAACCTTAGATTCTGCAGGCTTAGTCTGTGGCGCCTCAGCTACCGTTGTAGCCTCCGTCTGCTTTGTTGTATCTTCTACAGCACTGATTGTTCCGGGTGCCTGTACGGCATCTATCTTTTCCTGAACCGTTTCAGTTTGCTTGGTTGTTTCAGGAATCTTTGTTTCCTCAGGCTCTTTAACAGTTTCTATGGTGACTTTAGACGATTCTGTTTCTTTTTTAGTATCTTCTATCGCTTTTATAGTTTCCGAAACTTTTTTCTCCTCGGAATTTTTTGTAGCTTCAACCGTATCAGCATTTGTTTCCGCCTTAGTTGACTGCTTTGTAGCATCTTCCGTAGGCTTTGATGTAGGCTTTAGCGTTGTTTCAGGCTGTTTTGTCGTCTCTTTTGGAGCCTCCGATTTTTCTTCATTAGCCTTTGTTGTTCCTTTTATTGTATCCGGAACATTGATATTCACCTCTTTACTTGCAGGTGTTTCTCTTTTTTCGGCTGCCGGAGATTTTATGGTCTTAGGTTCAGTGCCTGTTTTTTCTGAAGTTGTCTTCTCGGTCGCCTCTGTAGACTTCTTTGTCTCTTTGGCTTTTGTAGTATCTGCAACTACTGTGTCTTTATTTGCCGCTACAGTTTTATCGCCGTCCGCATCTACCAGATTTTGATAAATATCCATAGCCTCTTTAGCTTCCGTTTCAAGCTTAGCCTTTTCAAGAGCCTCTATAGTACTCTCTTCCGTGGTCTTAGCTGTTTTATAAGATATGTCCGTCTTTATAAAGTCCTTATAAACATACCCTGTAAGATCGTCATCTACCTGAACCTTTACAAAGTTGTTATCCTGTCCTACGACTACAAACTTCTCTCCGCCTCCAAGCATAGTGAGGGTATTTGAAGTTATATTAGGTGTTGTTCTAAGTCTTACATTATCAATGTCTACAACAGTTGCATATGTGACGATTGCATCTTTCGCCAATTTTTTGGCTTTTTCTCCTGTAGCCACTTCTGAAGCCTTTACATAACCTTCAACACTTCCGGAGTTGATTTTTAACCACTCTCCGCTTTCATTCACCTCAGTTCCTACAACTGTCGCAACCGAACTGTATGAAATACTTCCTACAGCCTCACCGGTCTCTTTTGCGCTTGAATGAACAACCGTGTCTTTTTTTCGATTGGCTACAACGATATCATCTTTTATGATATCCTCTTTGAGTTTGTCTTGTATTGACGGCGCTTCATATTTTACCGTATCATTTACAAGTTTTGTTCGTGCATCGTCAGCTCCCGTTATCTCTATAGTATTGGTGGTTGCTTCTTTTAATGACTCACCAAGAGCCGTCTGTGGAGATATAGAGCTTGCCTTATAATTGTTTAAGGCTACGGCCATACCGGAGACTGCATTACTTGTCTCCAAATCCATATCTGCATAGGCGTTGAAACTACATAATGAAACAAGGGTTAGAGCGGATGCCAATGTTAGAATTTTCCTTTTCATGAGCACTCCTTGCTTTATTTTAGAGTGTTTAAATTATACCAAAATTTGTAAGATTGAACAATTACTTTACACTAGTATATTTATTACAATATTTTAAACTTTTGATTACGGTTAGCGTTATAAATCTGTTAAAAAAGTGTTACATAAAAAAAGAACAACCTTAGTTGTTCTTTAAGTGCGGGAAAAGGGACTTGAACCCTCACGTCTATACAGACACAAGATCCTTAGTCTTGCCTGTCTGCCAATTCCAGCATTCCCGCATAGGATTAGATTTTCTAATCAAGGCGACAACCAGATTTGAACTGGTGATCAGGGTGTTGCAGACCCACGCCTTACCGCTTGGCTATGTCGCCGTGTCTAGTTTCCTAAACAAGCGCCCCGAACAGGGCTCGAACCTGTGACACTGCGGTTAACAGCCGCATGCTCTACCTACTGAGCTATCAGGGCAAATACTCGTGTATTATATCAGATAATCACTGATTATGCAAGTACTTTTCTTCTAAAACTCAAACTGCACTTCGTTTGTTTTCGTTAAGAAGAAAATGCACCTTCAAAACTGCCTACCAAATTCCGATTATATACATAAATTTTCCTATC
>NZ_AZXX01000094.1:0-518 GCF_000512995.1 Lachnoanaerobaculum sp. MSX33
ACTCCTAAAATAACCAAAGAACTTCATAAGTCAGGTGAAACTATTACTGAGCGCATTGTAGGCAAATATATGCGTGAAATGGGTATTAAAGCCCAATGGATTAAGCCTTTTACTACTACTACCAGAGACTCTGATTTCAGTACTGAACTTACAAACATAATTGATGAACAATTTAACCCGGAACGCCCTAATGCCGTATGGTGTACAGATATTACCTATATATGGACTAAAAACGGCTTTGTTTACCTTAATTGTGTTATGGACTTATTTGCCAGGAAAATAATAGCCTGGACTCTTTCTAATACTATGGAAGTATCAACCGTTGTAGCAACCATTGATAAAGCAAAGGCCTATCGTAACACCGAATCACCTTTAATAATACATTCCGATCGTGGCAGCCAGTATGTATCAAATGCTTGGCATGAAGCCACTAAAACTATGCAACGAAGCTATTCTCGCTGTGCCTATCCATATGATAATGCTTGCATTGAATCATTTCATTCATTGATTAAAAGAGA